>NZ_JACARZ010000041.1:0-48036 GCF_013386315.1 Pseudomonas sp. P7779
CCCGTCGACAGCCTCTAATCGCTGTTGCAGCACCGAAGCCAGCAGCTCCCATGATGATGCCAATGGGACCAGCGCTGGGTGACGTGACTCGCTCGACGGCACCTGCTGCGCCAGATATTGGAACGGCTGTCGCTCCCGTGCCACCTGTCGCGAGACCGTTGTTCCAGGCGGCATCTACGTCGGTAAGCAGTATTGTCGACACTCAAACCCGTCGACAGCCTCTAATCGCTGCTGCAGCACCGAAGTCAGTAGCTCCCATTATGATGCCAATGGGACCCGCGCTGGGTGACGTGACGCGCTCGTTGGCGGCGCCTGCTGCTTCCAAACCCGCGAACATCGTTATTCAAGCGCCCGCAGTACCCAAGCCAGACCCGGCACGGGTGGACCAGAAGTTCAGCTACTCGCTGAGCATGCCGGTCACGGTCGAGGGCGATGCCAAGGATCCGCAGCAGTTTGTTCAGCAGTTGCTGCCTTTGATGCAGCGCGCACTCAGTGACGCCGCGCAGCAGGAAGCCCGGCGCAATCTTTACGACGATGCCCATACATAAGGAGGGACCATGGAATACCTGGAGCAGATGCAATCAGGTTTCAAATACCTGGTCAGTGCGGGCGAAGCGGGCCGGCGTAGTTTGGATGGGATGCTCGGGCCGGTGAATGGCGCTATCAGTGAAATCACGGGTGCAGCCGCTGAACTTGAAAACGTGCCGTTCATTCCTGACGGCGTAGGGGAAAAGCTGCAGCGGGTTATGCGGGGTGTCGGTGCTGCCCAGGCCAAGGTCGGCGCTGTGGTGGAAACCTATAGCCGGGCTTCACGGGCGGCGTCGCAGATTGACGAGCGACTGGGTGTTTTGAAGGAACAAGCCGCTAAGGCGGGCGCTGCGATCAATCAGGTGGCGGGCAAGGTCAGTCCGCAACTGGCGAACATTTTTCCGACCGAAGCGCTGGGGCTGTCGCAAACGCCACTCGCCGAAGCGGTTAAACCGTTTCCACACCTGTTGATCATCCAGCCGCTCAAACCGAACACGCAACCGTATTACTTCAACCTGGATACGGCGGCCTTCGACGAGTTACGCCGGCAGACGGAGTTTCGCTGGGCCTCGCAAGAGCGTCTCAGCCGTCGGCCGGCGCAGCAGGCCATCGGTATGGGCGAGGAGAAAATGACACTCAAAGGCTCAATCTTTCCCGGCTTCAAGGGCGGACTTAAGCAACTGGACACCCTGCGCAGCATCGGTGCCCAGTTGCTGCCACTGACCCTTACCACCGGCTACGGAGAAGTGCTGGGCACCTGGTGCCTGAAGAACCTCGACGAAGAGCAGAGCGCGCTGCTGCAGGGCGGTATCCCGCGCAAACAAGTGTTCACTCTGGAGTTTGTACGTTATGGCGATGACCTGCAGAACGTCTGACGGCGATGTGCTGGATACCTTGTGCAATCAGTTTTACGGGCACCTGAACGGCACGGTGGAGGCCGTGCTGGCTCACAACCAAGGGTTGGCCGACCAGCCGCAACCGCTTACGGCTGGATTGCTGATTGTCTTTCCGGATCTTCCACCAGTCGCGGACGAAACGGTGCAGCTGTGGGATTGATGGTTGTGAGTCAAATATTTGAGTAGCTGTTCATGACAAAGCCTCGCACTGCGGGGCTTTGTCGTTTCTAGGGTATCGAGATGAAACCAACTTTTAGAATTGTTGCTGACGGGACCGATATCACGGCCCTGATCAACGACCGCCTGCTGTCCCTGCGCACCGTCGATAAACCTGGCATGGAGTCGGATGACTTCGAGTTGCGTATCGATGACCGCGACGGTGCGGTGTCATTGCCCAAACGCGGTGCCGGCATTGAGATCTACCTGGGCTACGCCGGCAACAGTCTGACGCGCCTCGGCCGCTATGTCGTGGATGAGGTCGAAGCATCCGGCCCGCCGGACACCATCGTGATTCGCGGTAAAGCCAGCGACATGCGCGGATCCGGCAAAACTACCCGCACCGGTAGTTGGGAAAACGTCACCCTCGCGCACATCGTTGCTGACGTGGCGGCTCGCAGTGGCTGGCAACCGGTCTGTTCCATCACCACGGTAGTGCCCCGGGTCGACCAGATCGGCGAGTCCGACTTCAACTTCATCACCCGTCTGTCCAAGCAATACGACTGCACCGCCAAGGTCGCTGACGGCAAGTTGCTGGTGATGCAGCGTCAGGCGGGCCAGAGCGCGAGTGGCAAAACCCTCGGTGTGGTCACCATCACGAAAAGCGACGTCAGCCGCTGGCAGTTTCGTTTCGCTGACCGAACCACGCAAAAGGCCGTCAAGACGCGCTACCAGAACAAGAAGAACGGCGAACTGGTGACCCTGGAGCTGGGAAACGACGACGCGCCGGAAGGCATGCCGCCGGTCCATACCGACCGACATATCCATCCCAACAAGTCTGCAGCGGAACAGGCTGCCAAGGCGCGGCTGAATGCGTTCAACCGTTCTACGGCAGCGGTTCGACTGGAGATGGTGGGACGCACCGACTTGTTCGCCGAGCGCCACATCAATGCGCAGGGTTTCAAGGATGGATTGGATGGGGACTTTCTCGTGGACTCAGTGGAACAGGTGTTCACCCAGGCCGGCTGGTCCACTACGGTCGAGTGCAATGCTGGCAAGAAAGGCAAAGCCAAGGCTAAAGGTAAGAAAGAGAAAAAGCCGCTCACCGTGCTGACGGTGCCGTAATCGCTTAACGCACTTGCCCGATCCGAAACGATAAACTCAGGAGGCGTCATGCCCATCACCGAGCAACAACTTCAACGCATAATGCCCAACGCCCGCCGCCAAGCGGGCGTTTTTGTATCTGCCTTAAACGCAGCGATGACCAACAGGAAGATCGACACACCCAAGCGCCAGGCCGCATTCCTCGCCCAGGTCGGACACGAATCGGGTCAGTTGCAGTACGTACGCGAACTGGGCAGCGATCAGTACCTCAGCAAATACGACACCGGCCCTCTGGCGGCCAAGCTCGGCAATACCCCGGAAGCCGATGGGGACGGTCAACGTTACCGTGGCCGTGGGTTGATCCAGGTCACCGGGCACGATAACTACCTGCGCTGCAGCCTGGCGCTGTTCGGCGATGAACGATTGTTGCGCACACCGGAGCTGCTCGAGCAGCCGCAATGGGCGGCAGAGTCGGCGGCGTGGTTCTGGTCGGTGAACGGGCTGAATGCGCTCGCCGATCAGGAGCAGTTCAACACCATCACCCGCCGGGTCAATGGCGGGCTCAACGGTCTGGAGGACCGGCTGCAGCTGTGGGCCAGGGCGAGGGCGGTGTTATGCGTCTCTTCGACCTGATCCCTGCGCAGTTCCGTATCGCTGCCGTCGGCGCGCTGTTGTTGATGGTGGTCGCCGGATCTGCGGCGTTGGCCTGGACTCTCCAGGATTGGCGTTATGGCCGTCTGCTGGAGCGTCAATCCCGGCTGCAAGCTGACACCCTCAACGAGTTATCCCAAGCGTCTGCTGCCCTGCAGCGTACCGAGCAGGACAAGCGCTTGGCCCTGGAGCAGCGCCTGCAGAGTAAAGACGAAACCCACCACAAGGAATTGACCAATGAGCAAACCAAGCAGGCTCGTCTGCGTGATCGCTTGGCTACTGCTGATCTGCGGCTGTCAGTCGTACTCGCCGCCACCGATGCCACCAGCAGCTGTTCAGTGCCAACCACCACCGCCACCGGCCGCGTGGTTCATGGCACCACAAGAGCCGAACTTAACCCAGCGCATGCTCAACGAATTATCGGAATCACCGATGCCGGCGACCAAGGATTGATCGCCCTGCGGGCATGTCAGGCTTACGCAAAAGAAGTTTCCACACTGAAGTAAAAGGAGCGGCCGGGTAGGATGCGTCAACATCCAGCCCGGCCACCTTTCTTTGCGTTAGTACTCCGAAACAATTGGAGCGTGTAGGAGTATGCGGGTGGCGCCCTGCGTGTGTTGTTAATTGAAACTGGCGCGGTCTGGTATTTGCTAGTTACAATATTATGAGTTCGCCTTTAACTCCAACGTTTGCGAAAATTATTTTTCCGTTAGGTGTCTTCCAGTGCATTAGACGAAGTGCAGCGCCAGCCTTGGTTATGTGTGACCTGTAAGCTAAATTTCCACCTCGTTTTATTTGCACTCCGGAAGTGGCGCTAGTATGAAAAGGAGAGAGTTGGTTTTTCGGTCGTCCCGCAACTATATGACTTAGACATTCGATCAAGGTGTTGAAGTATTTCTGATCAAAATTTGCCTGATTGTTGTTCATGCTTTCAATGAAATCTTCGCCAAATGAAAAAGATGACCACTCTACAGTTTGTAGGTCCTCGCCCGCCTCTCGAACTATGCGAAGAGCATAGGAATATACGCCAAGCTTGAGGTCGTAGTTACTCATTTCAGCAGAGAAGAAATGGCTGCCATCAATATGCGAGAAGTAAGATTTGTAGCTGGCATGAACTGGAATGTGCTGTTTGACTTGAATAGGAAATGTAAGTTGAGATGGATGCGCATTCAACAAAGTTCCATTCACTTCGGTTAATGGGCTGAATGGGGGGTAATGATGCAAAGCGCAGGGGTTCTTTCCTTGAGTCAGGCTGTAAAGAGCCAGACTTACGAAAAGCTCAGATAGTTCGGACGGTCTATTAGGCACGTCGTGAGCTAGAGGAGCGGGTAATAGTGTGAGATCATTCCAGTCACTGACCCAGAAGTAGTCTTTTTCCTCCATGCTTTTTGCAGTAGAAAGAATCTGGTTGATAATGGTAGTTATGTCATTGGCGGAGTACGTCGTTACTCCATCTTCTTGGATATTTGTTGCGAAAACTTTATCAGTTGGGAATCGGTTTGCTTGCTGAAGCTTTATGTATGCTTCATCTTCAAGAAATGGAGGGTGGTCCGAGTTTGTAATGTCAGCGTGTATTTGCATCAGGTCAGTGACGAAGTCGTCAATGAGAGTCGGATCGCAGTAAGCGGGAGCAAGAAGAAAGTCACAAGTGATAACCGGCTGCATCGTCATTGCCCCTCGCGATTCTTTTGTTCTTCGGTTACGCGAAGGCGGTCTCTTTTTCTTTTAAGTGCGGCCTCTCTAATTATAAGCTCGATTTCTTTATTGTTATCGTCAAAAAATTCTTTAGGCCAATTTTCTATCGCTCCGTAGCGACTAATATCAACCTTTTCGAATTGCGATACGCTGTTGTGCTTGTTGACGAAATAGATAGAGCTTATGCTCTTTATTTTGTCATCTTCACTTTGTGCGATTCGCGCACGAAGTCGAGTTATCATATATTCGCTGTGGGTTTCAATGAGGCATTGTCTTCCGCTCAGCGCTACCGCGATGAAGAAATCACAAAGTCTTGATTGCACCCTTGGATGAAGGTGAAGCTCGGGTTGCTCGAAGATTAGCATGTCTCCAGGATCAGACAGTAAGGCCATTAGAATAATCGGTAGCACTTGGCTTACGCCAACACCAACATGTGTCATATCCTGCCACTGATCTGCAGAGTGCGTCTTGACTCGGAGTAAGTGCCCCATTTTACCAGTGTCGACGGTATTGAAGTCTTGCGCTACACCTAAGTAGGTCAGCCAAGTCTTACAGGCTACGTCTAACGGGGTAGCGCTTTCTTGTAGCGTTAGTCTGCCATCGTCATCCTGAAGTGGTGAAGAGTAGCGGATATTTCTGCCTTTATTGATGTGCAGAACTGCTGCAGTATTTTCTCCCTTTAGACCAACATTTTTCGGATCCGCAAGGCCCGTGCTTGGATAGTTGGCTTGAGGCTCAATCCGTAGCGGGCCCAGATACCTAACGGCTCTAGAAAAATATGCAATTACAAAGTCTTCGATTTTATCAAAAATTGGTATAGTTTGAGATTCTATAGCTGTTTCTTTTTCTGTGCCGAAGTACCAAGACTCCTTAAAGGTTTCCTGATGTTTTTTTAGCAGGTCAAGTATGGCAAGTGAGATCTCTTTAGGTTGTTGCTGTATGAAGGCTTTGAATTCTTTTATCGGGATGTGGCTTGCTCTTTTTTTTAGTGAGTCAAAAAGCGAAGTTGTAAGGGGGAATTTTTGCGATATAAGTTGCTTTTTAACTTCTGTGAAGTCTACGGATCGTTGGAGGGCTGAGTTAGAGCGCATGGCTTTGCTCAGCGCTTCAGGTAATACAAAAGTATCGCTGAGAAATCGAAGCTCTTGCTCGATTATTTCTTGAGCACAGTCTATAAAGGAATTAGGTATTATTAATCTTTCTTCGTTGAGTTCGAAATAGAATCCGCTAAGTATTGATGATCGAGATCCGCATAGGTAAGGGATAATTCGATTAGCGATGCGCTTGGTTTTGTCGTAACTAAAGACCAAGTTTTTTGGAATTATCCCGTCTCGCTCGAAGCCGATAGGTTTTAATTCGGGAAACTCTTCCGACAGCATTGGGATGGAGTCAAGGTCGAAGTGCCTTATTTTAAATATCGGCGCCGTGTTGACGGCTTGTGATTGAGGTTGCTTGTTATAGGTTTCGTCATAAACCTGTAGCGTTTGAAATGAATTGGAGTTATCAGCGGTCCCAATAAAGGTAACATCACATTCTATGGGCGTGGGGTGAAGCTCGTCATCCAAACTGCCGTCGTAACTATTACGCTTGCCTAATAATAGTCGAATCTCTACAGTATCGTTCGGGTCTAGAAGCCACGGGAAGCGACTGGCGGTAAGTGTGAATTTTATTTCAAAGCTTTTTTCATTGCTAAAGTGGCTTTTTACGTCGGAAATTGAACCTAGCTTCGTTAATGGCCCATTTAAGATGAAAGAGGTTCTGTCGTAACGTGAAGAAAGGCTTTGGCTCATGAATAATATGGCTTGAATTAAAGAGCTTTTGCCGCTGCTGTTAGAACCGCAAAGAATCGAAAATAGATCTAGAGGCAGAGCACTCTCGTTACAAATCGATTTAAAACGTTTGAGAGATATAGACTTAAGCATGGGGCTCGTTCCTTCGTTATAGCCTTGAGGAGCTAACAGTAGCACGAAGCTGGCGTTACGGCATCACTGGAGCGCTCTGGTATCAAAACTCGACATGCAGGCCTTTACAGCGTACTCAAAACCTCTGGAGAGCGCGTTGAGCTGGGTTAACGACTGTGAGGTACAGGTGAGGTATCCGCTACTGAGAGCGGGGGGCATAGATGCCGTCAATTCTTCTTGCGATGCCACCTCCTGCGTTTTTTTGCTACCTCGCTAAAATCGTCTTCCCATCCTCTCATCCATGGTTCATAAGCACTATCGGGGGGAATCAAATCCGCATTTTCTCCAATTGAGTCTGCCCTCCGAATCAAGCGTTTTTCCCCGGACAATTCCTCATACCGGTCACGGACTTTAACTCCTTGTGATGTTAGGCACTCAGAGAGCTTGCATGCGAAGAAGATGACGTCGTCGGTGTATGTCGCTATTCCCTGCACAGCCGAGCCGTATTCATTGTTTACAACCCCTTCAACGGGCAGCGCAAGATAGTAGTGCTCGGGCGCGAAACCTGCTGGCAAGGCACCGTTTCTAAACATCTCTAAGAGTGTGTTATAAGCGCCAATCATGCCGTTAAGATTTCCGACGGCATCCGCCAGGGAAATTATTGATTTCACTCCATTGGGCGACATGCTCATATCCTTAAGAATGAGGCTCTGTAGTTCTACAATCGGCGGTGCTATGGTTTGAAACTTCAAGTGGTTGATGCTCAGCTGGAACGGCCCCTCCCGTTTTGCCGCGGCCTGGTAGTTAGCGAACCGTACCAAGTCCGATTCGTACTTTTTCAGAAACTCTGATACGTGCTGTTTTTTGAGAGAACCGGCCACATCTATGACCGATATGCACAGCGTGATCGCGACGTCGATGCTGCGGAGCTCAGCTAATAGCTCGTCCCTCAGCTTCGCGCTCGTAGCAATTCGGCCGGCCATCCATGCACCAATGCCAGCACCGAACCCGGCGCTAATCAGCGCGCTGCCCCATTGAACAACATCAATGTTGGGCAGGCCAGCAGCCCACGGGAAAAGCGGTGCTGCAGCTGTATAAATGCCGTTAATTGGCTCCCACAAATCCGCCATTAGATACCTCCAAACTGACGCCTCTGCCATTTAAGACATACGAATCGGAATATTAATCGATTCGTTGCAGCAATGGCCATTTCTTACCCGACAATAGCGGTTGTGATGAACGGTTGAAGGCAGTGGTGGGCTGAAGTAGCCATGAGTCAGTCCAGCAATTGCACACTGCCGAATTATAATTTTGGATCTCTCCCGAAGAGTCACATTCGTACGCTTTCAGGTCCTATCACAAGTAGCGAAGCGATCTGCATGGGTGTTGTTGTAGTGCACTTTCGCAGCCTTGCATTCTTGTTCTGAGGGATAGGTAGATTCGACGTTTCGTTTTGGAGCCCCTTTATGGTTGTAACTAACAAGTTCCCATCGCTCTGCTGCATAAGCATCAAGTGCAGGAAGAGCAAGGAGTAGTCCTAAAGAAACGGTAAGGACGCCAGTCGCCATCTTAAATTTAATCATGTCAACTCCAAAGGAAATTTATGTAATGTGTCTTGTTTTGTTACGATGAATTTTTACAGCTTCAGGCAGGTTGCAATCACTCAGGCACCATCACCACCGCTAACGTTAGCTTGATGAACTCGTCGTTCGGATCAATCGCAGTCAGGGGGACCTGATATTATCGGGAACCGCAGCACCACCACGCTACTCGACAACAGTTTGTGGTCTCCATGATCTCGGCTTCCGAGCCAAGCTGATTTTCGTTGATCTTGAGTAGGAGTTGAGGGAGTAGGTCTGAATTCGGCATCGTGTTTTCTCCATTAAGAGTTCAGCATAGCAGCCGAATTGCCACTTAGAGGGAATAGAGTTATTGAGAGGCTTTGTCGATAACCTTCACAGGCAACTACTGGAGTTGTCACTGGTTGTCAGAAATCTCAGAAGCCGCTATCGCTCAACGCTGCTGATGCGAGAAAGGTTTAGGGCATATTTAGGGCAAGATCGGGGCCGGCAGAGGCCGCAGTAAGCAACAGGTATCTCGATAAAATTCCGTTATTCACGGTCTAGGACGGAACAGAGAAAGGCTTGAAAGGGTTCAAATCCCTATCCACGGTCGTTGAACGGAAGGCTTGATAGGACGATGCAGAGGGCTGCCCGACTGTAGGTGACAAAGCATAGAAAATCGATTCCGCAACCGAAATAGAACCGACCGATTTCAGCGGGGTCCAGCGAGGTATAAACGATGGAAATGCGGAATTGATGTGAATATAAGTGATTGATAAAACGAAGGATATTCGTGGATTGCAAATCCGTCTACGCCGGTTCGATTCCGACCTCGGCCTCCACTCTTAGAAACCCCGTAGATTAACGTCTACGGGGTTTTTTATTGAGCTCGAAAAAAAGAACCGCCACCCGGATCTTTTCCATTTTGCCGTTTAGCGATAGCTCCAACGCAGGCATCAATCTTCTTTGCGGTCTTCGGCCGGAGTTCATGAATTGACCCCGGCGATTCCTTCCACGACTACGGTACTAGCGCCCTGGCTCCCCAGCCAATCTCAGTCAGACGCTGTTCCTGAACCTTCTTTCTGAGGCATGTGAATACCCTTGTGCCCATAAAAAGGAGTGTGCGGATGGGTTCTTACTGGAGTGAGGTTGCTGACAGGCCTTCGCGCTTCATCAGCTTCAGCTCCCGACGAATCTACTGGGTAGTACATGGCTCGATGTGGAATCGGAGCCACTCGGTGCAGAATCAGTCGCCCTCATTCAATCTCGCGGCCTGAGCCGCGGCCGAAATCTTCTCAACGGCGAATCTTCAGTGTTCCGCGCCTCCTCATTTTGAAACGCCAAAATGTAGCCAAATGTACCCGACGGTAAATGTTTCGAAATGTGAAAAAAATGTCCGACATAACTTGGTAATTGAGTTAGATTCCTATTAGCATTCTCGAAATGTTAACGCGCTTGACCCACTCGTCGTAGGAATCCTCGTTTTGAAACATCACTTTTCTGCCAGTCTGTTGCTTGCTAGCGCTTGCAGCGCTGCGTCCCTCGTTCACGCCACCGAAGACTTGACGTTGCCGACTACCCAGATCGAAGCGAGTAGTGAACCTATTGACGGTCCAACCGTGGGCTACAAAAGCAACCCGTCGTCCAGCACTACCCGTCTGGGCTTGACGGACAAGGAAACCCCGCAGGCCGTGACCACCATCACTCGGCAAGCCCTGGATGACTTCAAGATTACGGGCATCAAGGATGCGCTGCGTGCTGCGCCCTCGGTGACCGTGGAGCAAACCGAAACCGATCGTACGGAATTCACCTCGCGCGGCTTCGATATCAACAACTTTGAATACGATGGCGTGGGCATGCCCTTCGTGGGAACCGTATTGGTCGGTGATCAGGACTTGGCCGAGTTCGAGCAGATCGACATCCTGCATGGCGCCAATGGTTTGATGAGCGGGGCTGGCAACCCGTCGGCCACGGTCAATTTCGTACGCAAACGTCCGACCGAGACCTTCCAGGCGCAAATCGATACCAGCGTCAGCTCATGGGATGGCCGTCGTGTGGACGTGGACGTTTCCGGGCCGTTGACGGATACCGGCAACGTACGCGGCCGCTTCATTTACTCCCACGACAAAGGCAACTCGTGGATGGATCGATACAGCCATGAGCGCAACGTCGCTGCCGGGTTGTTGGCGTTCGATGTGTCCGATGCCGACACCGTAACCGTGGGTTTCTCCCAGCACGACAGCAATTCAAACGGCAGCACCTGGGGTAACTTGCCGTTGGTGGATAACGATGGCAACGCCATTCACTATGGCAGCCGCAGCTCCAGCATCGGCCAGCCGTGGACCTATTGGAACCTGCGTACCCAGCGCACATTCGCTGAGCTCAAGCATGATTTTGGCAACGGCTGGAACGCTACGGTCACCGCCACGGGCATCACCGAAAAGCAAGACACCAACATGATGTATGTCGCCGGGGTCAGCGGTGATGACGCCTCAGTGTTTGCCGCCAATACCACCAGCGAGGCTCATCAGTTGCTGGGCGAGGCCAAGGTCTCCGGCCCGTTCAGCCTGTTTGGCCGAGAGCATGAGTTGACCCTCGGTGCCGCCTATGGCCGCACCCATCAGAAGGCCCGGGAATACGATGCGGCTGCAGATGGCTACTACGACGTTTCATTCTCGGATGTGCTGGCGGGCAATCTGGCGCATCCGTCGTTCCTGTTTACCAGCGACGCCAATACCCAGAATTTCACGGACACTCAGAAAAGCGTGTACGCCGGTGCCCGATTCAGTCTGGCCGATGATCTTCACTGGATCGCCGGCGCGCGGATGATCAGCCTGGACGCTTCCGGCGACAGCTATGGTTCCGACTACTACACCCGCGCACATGGCAAGGTGACGCCTTACACCGGCCTGGTCTACGACCTGGACAAGCAGTGGAGCGTGTATGGTAGCTGGACGAAAATCTACAGCGCTCAGTACAACCTGGGCAGGGACGGCAAACTGCTTGCTCCGCTTGAAGGCAAAAGCATGGAAGCCGGTGTGAAGGGCAGCTTGCTGGATGACCGCCTCAACGTCACCGCCGCGGCATTCAAGACCGAACAGCAGAATGTCGCGGAGTATGTCGGCCTGGTGGGTGGCCGGTCCGTTTACGACCCCATGGATTACAAGAGTCACGGAGTAGAGCTGCAAGCCTCTGGCGAAGCGCTACCCGGCCTGGACGTGCTCGCCGGGTATACCTACGTGCGCATCGACAACGACGATGGCGACAAGGCCCGTAAGTATGTGCCAACTCATAGCGTGCGCGGCATGCTCACCTATCGCTTGCCAAGTTTGCCCCAAGCCAAGATCGGTACACGGGTAAGCTGGCAGAGTGCAGTGGAAAACGACACGAACAGTGCCATCCACCAGAACGCCTACGCGTTGCTCGATTTCATGGCCAGCTATGACATCGACAGCAACTGGAGCACGTCGCTGAACCTGAACAACGTCACCGATCGCAAATACCTGCTATCGCTGTACAACAGTGCCACGACCGCCAGCTACGGCGCCCCGCGTAACCTGGTAGCGTCTGTTACCTGGAAATACTGATACCGCCTGGGGGCTCGCCGTGCCTCGTGACGCGCGGCGAGCCTGGCGCTTTAAGGAAAACCACCGAGCATGACTGCACGCACCTTGCGTATCTGGTTTCTGGTCCACAAATGGACCAGCCTGATCGCTACCGTTTTCCTGTTGTTGCTGTGCCTGACGGGGCTGCCACTGATCTTTCATGAAGAGATTGAGCACTACTTCGAGCCGCCGCCGCCCCTGCGGCCGCTGACCGCCGATACACCACGAATCGACTACGACACCGTCATTGCCAGAGCATTGGTGGCGCAGCCGGGGGAGGTCGTGCGTTTTGTCGGTTTCGATCCGGAAAGTCCGCTCGGTACGGTGTACACGGCAACGAGCATTATGCCGCCACCGATCGAGGGGCATTCGCAGTCGTTCGATACACGCACTGGCGAGTTATTTCCCGCGGTGCCGCCAGACGAAGGGTTCATGAACCTGATGTTGCGCCTGCATACCGATTTATTCATGGGGTTGCCCGGTTATCTGTTCCTCGGTTTCATGGGGCTGCTGTTGGTCGCGGCGCTGGTGTCCGGCGTGGTGGTGTACACACCGTTCATGCGCAAGCTGGACTTCGCCACCGTGCGCAACGGGCGCAGTTCACGCTTGAAGTGGCTGGACCTGCATAACGTGCTCGGCATCGTCACCCTCGCCTGGGTGTTGGTGGTGGGGCTGACAGGCGTGATCAATACGCTGGCATTGCCCATTTTCGACTTTTGGCAGAGTGACCAGTTGGCGCAGATGACCGCGCCCTACAAGGATGCGCCGCCGCTGGAGCGCCTCGGGTCGTTGCAAAAAGCGCTGGATACCGCGCGTAAGGCGGCGCCAGGCATGGAGCCCAGCTTCATCGCCTTTCCCGGTACTCAGTTCAGCAGCCAGCACCATTACGCAGTGTTCATGCGCGGCACCACGCCGCTCACTGCGCGATTGCTCAAGCCGGCCCTGGTGGATGCGAGTACCGGCGAGCTGACCGACATGCGTGAGATGCCGTTGTACGTGAAAACCTTGCTGGTTTCGCAGCCGCTGCATTTTGGTGATTACGGTGGTGTGCCGCTGAAGATCATCTGGACGCTGCTCGATCTCATCAGCATCGTCATCCTCGGCAGTGGGCTCTACCTGTGGCTGAGCCGTCGCAAGGTACCGTTGCAAAAACGCTTGGATGAATTGCATGCCAGCGGGCCGGAAATGGGGGGCCGATCATGAGGCGCGGACTGTGGATGATCTTTCGCTGGCCGCTGTTGCTCTTTGTTTTAAGCCTGTTCGGATTGCTCTCGGCGCTGATCGGTGACGGCGTCTATGATCTGCTTTCATGGCTCAGCCTGGGGGTGCCGTTGGGGCTGGTCGGGGTGGTTTGGCTGCGTTTGCGTTCAGCCAAACGATGATTGGCGCGATCCTCAGCGCCGTCATCAACAGCGTCAGCTGCCACTCGGTTGCAGGTCGATTTTCTCCCTGCGGCAACTCACCCACGGAGTTCGCCAGGGCATTGGGCATGCTCAGCGCCGCGACGAAGTCGTGAATGGCGCTGTACTGGGAAAGTCTTCCGCACATGGCCAAGCCCTCAACCTGAAACCTGAGCTTAGACGATGGTTTTCGGGTGAGACATCAGTTCGCTCAGCACACTGCGCAGCCTCTCGGCCTCGCGCGTGCTGAGTCGATCTGAAGTGGTGAGGTTGGCGATCTGCTTCCTCATCGCTGCAGCTTCGGCACCGCGCAGCCTGAGGTATCCGGCAAACTCTTCGTTCTTTGCCTGTGCTTCTGTCAGCATCGCGACCAGGCCGAAGATATCCGCCCGGGCCTTGCGCAGTTGCAGGTTCAGTTCCTGGATCTCGTTCTCGAGCAGCCGGGCATGTTGTTTGTGCATTTCGAGAGGCGTGGGGATGCCAAGCCACCCGCAGGTGTCTTCGTCGATATTCATAGGAGGTATTTCGAGTGCTGTATGTGTATACAGTATTCGAGATTGGGTGAAGTGGAATGCTTGAGGCGACGAACTGCAGGGTTACCCGACGATCAGTCGGGCGCGGGCCTCCCACTCTTTACTATTTACCGGCGGTGATACGCGCCATGAACTGACGCGTCAGGCTGGCGATCTGCTCGGTTTTTTCATCGAGCGCGAAATGCCCCGCGTCCAGAATATGAACCTCGGCCCCCGGCACATCATCCTTGTAGCGCATGGCTCCCGGCACAATGAACGACGGGTCGTATTTTCCCCACATGACCAACATCGGCGGTTGGTTGTCTTTCAACCATTGCTGCCATTTTGGGTAAGAGGCCACGTTGTTCTGGTAGTCCAGCAACAACGCCGACTGTATCGCCCGCTGGCCCGGACGGGATAAGGCGGCAAACTCGTCCTCCCAGGCATCAGGGTTGTAACGCTCGGGATGAGGGCTGGTGCCCAGATGACGCTGCTTCGTGCCTTCGTACCCCGTGAACCCATCGACTTGTTCGGGATGCTCGGCGGGAGCCTTCCAGTACTTGGCGATGTTCGCCCATTTGGCACCCAGGCCTTCGTCATAGGCATTGGCGTTCTGGATGATGATGCCGTGCAGTTTTTGCGGCGCGTTGAGGATCATCCGAAAGCCTACCGGGCCGCCGTAGTCCTGCATAAACAGGGTGTATTCATGGATCTGCAATTGCGTGAGCAGCTTGCTCATGGTGTCGGCCAGATGGTCAAACGTGTAGGTGTAGGTCGCGGCCGAGGGCGCGTCGCTTCTGCCGAACCCGGGGTAGTCGGGGGCGATCACGTGATACCGGTCAGCAAGCAGCGGGATCAGCGAATCCCACATGCGCGAGGACGAAGGGTAGCCATGGAGCAGCACCAGGGGCGGCGCGTCCCTGGGGCCGGCCTCGCGATAGAAAACCCTCACGCCGTCCACACTGGACCAATGATAGTCAGTGGACTCGGTGGTATAGGGGACGGACGGCACCGGTTCGCTGGCGTGTGCCGGTGCGGTCATCGAAAGAGTGGTCATAAGTGCTCCCAGCGTGCAAAAGGTGGCGATGTTCATTGAGGCCCTGAGCTCTGATTTGCGCATTTCCCGGTGAAATGCAGCTGCGATCAGAGTGAACGCATCCGGGAACTCACACCATTGGCCCAATGACCATTTTTCATTAGAATCGGGCCAATCTCGATCAGGCCCGTCCTATGAAAAAAAGTGTGAAAGTTGCGGTCATCGCCTTTAACGGCATCAGCCCCTTTCACCTTTCTGTGCCGTGCCTCGTATTTGGTAAAGATCGCCGAGTGGGGGATTCGCCCTGGTTTGAATTGGTGGTCTGCGCGGGCGAAGAGGGGGCGCTGGTTACCAACGCCGGTTTCGCGATCCACTGTGACCATGGTTTGGACCAGGTTGCAGGAGCTGACATCGTCATCATTCCCAGCTGGCGGGACGTCACCGAAAGGCCGCCGAGCGCGCTCCTCGAAACGCTTCAGGCAGCCCATGAACGGGGCGCGCTGGTGGTCGGCCTGTGCCTGGGGGCGTTCGTGCTTGCCCATGCGGGCCTGCTGTGCGACAAGCGGGCAACCACGCACTGGGCGTGGGCGGCGCATCTGGCGCGAGATTTCCCACGCATTGAAGTGGACCCCAAAGTGCTCTATGTCGAGGCGCAGCAAATCCTGACCTCTGCAGGCGTGGCCGCAGGGCTCGATTGCTGTATTCATATCGTCAGGCGGATCTACGGGCGGGGGGTTGCCAACGCGTTGGCGCGTCAACTGCTGGTTTCCCCCCATCGCGACGGAGGCCAGGCCCAGTTCATCAGCCAGCCTGTTCCTCAAGGCGCAAGCGACCAGCGTCTCGGCCAGTTGCTGGACTGGCTTCGGGCAAACCTGGAACAACCGTTGTCAATCGATCAAGTGGCGACGAGGCTGGCGATGAGTCGACGCAGTTTCACTCGGCACTTCAAGCAGCTGACCGGCTCGACGTTTGGAAAGTGGCTCACGAATGAGCGAATCAAGGCCGTCCAACTGCAACTTGAAACCACCGACCATAGCGTCGAGTCGATCGCTGACGCTTGCGGGTTTGGTACAAGCCTGTCGTTACGTCAGCACTTTTTCTCGATCGTGGGCGTGAGCCCCACAACCTACCGGAAGGCTTATCATCGATAGGGAGGCACCTGTAATTTCCGGGTTCCGATTCCCGTTCGCTGACGTGTAGCGACGGAGCGAAAACTGGCCAGTGACTCCTGCGGGTACAAGGCCGAAAAGCTCTCCAGGCAACCGCCTGCAAGTGAAAGCGATTTGGCCTCGGGCTGGCAGTTTCCTCCTGACTGACTAACCTTCTACGCAACGGCCATCCTTGTACAAGTGTCAAGGGTCCACCTCAGGGACCTGAACCGGCGCGCTGGGTTGGCAAGTCATAAGGAGAGCTTCATGAATGGACTTATCTCAAGAGTCTTACTGGCGTTGACAACACTGGCCTGGGTGTCCGGCTCCCAGGCCGCGACCACCGTCACCGGGCAAATCAGTGCGTCGCTGATATTGATCAATAGTTGCCTGGTCAACGGCGTGGGAGGCACCACAGGCTTGAATTTCGGTGCGTTGAACTTTGGTACCGCCAACACCCTGTATACCGAGGCTGATGGGCAAGTGCTGGGCGGCGGCGGGGCGCCTTTGTCTATTCAATGCTCGGCGGGTACTTCGCCGGTATTGACCATCACGTCCGGCGCCAATGATGGCAAATCCACCGGTGGAACGCGTGCCCTGGCAGACGGTGCCGGCCACTTTGCGCCCTATGACATCTACACCGACGCCGCCCACACGCAAATTCTTGCCAACAACGGCACTATCAATCTCACGGCCAGCACCGGGGTTGCGCAAACCGTGAATATTTACGGCAAATCCCCAGGCAAGGTGGGTTTGCCGGCCGGCACTTATACCGACACGATTGCGGTCACGCTGACGTTTTGAATATGAGGTATATCGCTTGCGGCAATCTTCGGATGCCAAGGGAAATGATTTATTTGCTGTTCCATTTTGAACTCCGTCTTCCATTTTTGAGCGGGAGACGGCATAGATTTATTGATTTTTAAATTGATCTCTACCTGTATCGCATTCACACCCCTAAAGACATCTACGGGATGACAGGAGTTGGATGATCAGGTGCATGCATCATGTTAATATCGCCACCCCTCGTGACCGAGGGGCCTCTGGCGGGCAGGCTGGTCGAGAGAAAATCCACTTGTTTCCTGAGATTTATAGCTTGATATGCCATTTTTAACGTCCATGGCATGATTTCATGGGCGTTAATCAGCCGATATCCATTTTTCCATTTAAAGCTGCGCTTGCTATGGCAGTAGTTCAGAAACTATACGCCTCAAAAGGAAGAGTCATGGCCGTACCACGCATTATTTTCCCAATAGCCATTGCTGTTGTCGTGCTCGGAGCCGGCACGCTGATCTATCAGGGCCTCAACGGCACAAGCAGCTCGCTGAGCTGCGCAGATGATTTCTCGCAAGCCACGGTTATCGAGGGTGTTAAAGGTACAGTTGCCGGCGACACTACACTAGCCACCAGCCAGGCTGGTGAGTCTGGACATATTCCTTTTGCCAAGCCTTACCATTCGGTCTGGTGCAAATGGACTTCGCCAGAAGATGCAAGCTTCACATTTGATACCACAGGCTCAAAATTCGACACCGTGCTTGCCGTTTATAAAAGCACGAGCCTGAATTCGATGCCGGTGGCCGGCACGAACAATAACCAGTCGGAAAATGATGTAACCAGTGCTGTGACTTTTTCAGCCAAGAAGGGTGAAACCTATTCGATTGCCGTCGATGGGTTTGAAGGTGCTTACGGTAAGTACATCCTCAACTGGGCCAAGAAATAAGCGAACATGGCAGCTGTCGGCGGCCATTGGCTAAGGTGAAGGGGGACGACAATCCTCCACACCAGAAAACCCCGTAGATTAACGTCTACGGGGTTTTTTATTGTCTGCCGGTAAGTACGATGGGCGAAAAAACCGCAATCGCGGGCCTTCTCGCAGGGCAGCCCGACTTACTTGAACAAGCCGCCAATTGCGTTGATCGCATCCGCAGCCTTGTTCACGTTTTGCTGGCGCTGAGGGTTAGTGTCCACTTGTGCCTGGGTGTTGTAGGTGCTGTTGCTGCAGCTCTTGTTGGTTTGTGTCAGTGCTGCCTGGAACGCGGTCGCGCGCAACGTATCGCCCTTGGCATTGGCCGCATTGATATTGGTCTGCAGGTCGCGGATCTGTTGCTGGCAGGAGGCACTGTTGGCGTTGACGGTGTTGTTGCTGTTGCCGGCACCCCCCAAGGCAGATGACAGGGCACCGGTGAGGGCAGACAGGTCGGCGGCGTGGGCGGGCAAAGTGAACAGGCTGAACAGGGCGGCGGCTGGGGCGAGTTTGGAAAGACGCATGGCAAACCTCAATGTTTTATTGCCTGCGCATCTCCGGGGGCCCGAGCAGGCGCAGAACAATATCCGTATAGAGGTGAGCGCTCGGGTGGGGCGAAATATATTTGGTCAAATTTTGACCTTCAACCGTGAAACTCCATAAATGTGAGTTGTTTCACGTTGTTTGTCTGGCATTGACGACGTATCAAGGTGAGGGCACGAGCCCGAGTGATTCGCGATGCAAGCTGAAACGCCTGGGTGCTTCACTTGGCGCAACAAATACCCGATAGCTTCACCAGCAGTGTCAGCGCGACGATTGCCCAGCCAAAGTTGAGTGCGACAAACATCCATTCCGGCGGATTTGTACCCAGGGAAATCGTCGAGGTAACCGTCAAGAAAACCATCAAAAGACCAATTGGGAGCCAGAACCAGAGGTGTTTCTGGCGCTGGCACACCTCTATGTGCAGCGGGCTATCTTCATGGAGCGTCATGTGTTGTCGGCCTCGGTAACCTGCTGCTTCCCTGCCGATGTTCAGCTCAAGAGCGCTATCCTGAGCAATGAGTCCAGGTGATGCAAGGTGCATTCGCCGTTAGTGTCAATACGAATGGACTCCGGTCCTGCGTATAAGCGTATGGTGGATGTTAAACACGGTTTGAGGTACCCACCATGGACGACAAGCTCGGCGCCCGCCTGAAAGAAGAACGCAAGGTCCTTGGGCTTTCCCAGCAGGAGTTTGGTGCGATTGGCGGTGTCGCCGCCAATGCCCAGGTGCATTACGAAAGTGGAGTGCGGCTGCCCAAGTCCGATTACCTGATTGCCCTTCGGCGCAAGGGGGTAGACGTGATTTACGTGCTGACGGGGGAGAGGGCGGCGATCAACCAGGACGACCTGAGTGAAAAGGAGACATCGATTATCAACCAATACCGCACGCTGGACTGCCTGGATCAGGAGGCGATTGCGCAAATCACTTCGTCGCTGTCCGCTGATTAATGGCACAGGGCAAGGAACCGCTTGATGTATAGCTGGCAGTGCATGTGCGCTATTACTGTTTGTTGAATGCCCGGGCCTGATGAAGTGTATGCCCGTATCTCCCGGTAGCTGTACGGGGCGAATACCGACGCAACGTTCTACTGTCTTGGCCACAGTACTTCGTTCGGATGTTGCCCATGTTCATGTCTTCAAGCCTGTTGTCAGCCTTTGCGCTGTTCGCCTTTGTCTCCTCGATTACGCCCGGCCCCAATAACACCATGTTGCTGGCGTCCGGGGTGAACTTCGGTTTTATTCGCTCGATCCCCCATGCACTGGGCATCAGCATTGGCTTCATGTTGTTGGTGATCGCAGTGGGCCTGGGCCTGGGAGAAGTGTTCAAGGCGCTACCGTGGGCCTACACCGTATTGCGTTATGTGGGGGCGGCGTATTTGCTGTACCTCGCCTGGAAGATTGCAACCTCCAGTGCGATGTCCGATGACACCGATGACAAGCGCAAACCCATGACGTTTCTTGGCGCGGCGGCCTTCCAGTGGGTCAACCCCAAGGCCTGGGTCATGGCGCTGGGCGCGATCACCACCTACACGCCTGCCGAGGGTTATGTCACCAACGTGCTGTTGATTGCTGCGGTGTTTGCCTTGGTAAACCTGCCCAGCGTTTGCGTATGGGCCGGCTGTGGCAGCGGCTTGCGCAATGTACTGCGCGAGCCACGCTGGTTGCGGGTGTTCAACTGGTCGATGGCGGCGCTGTTGGTGCTGTCGTTGTATCCGATGTTTTTTGCCGGCTGACACGCCCTCTGACCTCCAGCGGGTTGCGTCAGCAGGCCATGGATCCTAGACCGGTGAGATGGTGGCCAGCAGACCAATTGCGATGGTCAGCGCAAGAAAACCGAACAGGAAAAATGCCATCTTAGCCATAAGGCCTCCGAAATGAACGGGCCGGCAGGACGGTTCCTGCCGGGCTCCACGGGCGTGTCGGGAGTGGGTGTATTGTCAGGGCAGGGCGGTTTTCGATACAGGGGCAGATGCAGAAGAAAAAAGCGTATCAGATGGGCCGGGGCGCCGCAGGAGCAGGAAAGCCGGGGATGATCATTTTGGGGTATCAGGGAATAAACAGCGGCTCAGTAACGTGTGGGCGGGACTGCTGAAGGAACTAACCTTTTGCGTGGAGTATCGTATCCACGATTTTCGTGGGAGGTTGAAGGCGAACTGCGTCGTGCGTGGCTATTCTCAAGCGGCGCTGGGAGGGTTCCTTGAAGTGATTTCATCGGGGCGAGTAGGCAAATGGGCAAGACATTGGCTGCGCTGTCGTTTTTGATGACCCTGGTTTGGGTTTCAGTGGTTATTGCGGTAATGACTTATTTTTCCTGATGCACGTGGGGCACGGGTGCGGCACCTGGTGAAGCGGTCGGTATCGCCATTGCCCACTCCCGCCTGCAAAATCTGTAGATGACTGATCTGGCGAGCTTTTTTGTTTGCCAGGGCGCCGCTTGATTGTTTGAAAAAGCCCACACCCGACCTTGCATCGAGGGGGCTTGATCTATATATTCCCTAGCCTGCTGCAACGCTCAAGGGCTTTTAACGCTGCTTGGCCTGCTGCATAGCGCTACCGCCCGAATGGCGAAACTGGTAGACGCATGGGACTTAAAATCCCCCGCTCGTAAGGGCGTGCCGGTTCGATTCCGGCTTCGGGCACCATCTAAAACCAAGGGTTTGCGGGCGAAAGCTGATGCAAGCCCTTGTTTGTTTCCGGTCGGCAATTGTTCAACAGGTCCGCAATCCACTTCGTTTGCGAGGCTTCCTTGCCTTCTGCGTTGCAGATGCACCGCCCGGTCATCGCAACAGTACTGCGCTACCTCAACCTCAGTTCTTCGCCCGGCTCAATGGAAATTCGTACCGGCGCTTATCGATAAAGATCGAATAACGTAATCCTCCGTCGCCGCTCGGCTGAAGAATGCTGTGAGTCTTGGATTTATGGAAAGGGTGGCTGTAAAGAGAGGGAAGGTCTGAATAGGCATAGCTTTCAAAATGCAGTTCGTCGCCTACCCAATGCACCTCGTTGTACAGGAAGTGCCAGTTTTTGCTGGAAGCCATGTAGAGGTAGGCACTGCCGTTGGGACCCATGATGACTTCTACCTCCAGCTCGCCTTTGTCATTTGCCCACTTGCCAATATATCGCTCCATACCGGAGTGGGCAGGTATCCCGGGATCCGCTACAAAATCACTGGCCTTGAAAGGGGTTTTGCGCGCAGCTTCAGCGGCGGCGTTTGGATAAAGGGCACACAGCGGTGCGACGTTACTGACTTTTACGTAGTTGAAGGTCAGGCTCGTATCCGAAACATCCATGCTCAGCGTCATGGTCTGCGGGTCGAATGCCAGGACCTTCAGGTCGAAGTTGTCTGAAGGTGATTTGAGATGGATGACCTTTCCATCGTCGGACACCTTGAAGTCGCTCACTTCTTTTTCCTGGTGCTTCCCGGGTTCAGCGCAGTTGAATGGATGCAAGGTGGCCTTGGCATCTGCGCTGTATTCGACCACGTTGGCAATTCCGTTGCGCAGAGGAACCATGGCCCAGATGCCGACTACGTTATCTTGAGTCGCCAGCGCGTGCGTCGAAGGCATGGCGCCATGGTTGGCACACCCGGTCATCATCAACGTGGCCAGGGAAATTGTCAGAACGTTGATCCGCATCGGGCTTATCCATAAGAGTGTTCGCATTGATCCATCTGTCGCGGTTGGCGACCTTCTGGCAGGCAAGCATCATAAGGGATCGTTACGCTACGGTGCAGACCCAGAGGTGATTCTGCCGATAGGGCGCGCGGGTGAAGTGAACATCTGAAACCAGATGCATGCCTCGCTCTTGCAGGGCTTCGGTCAGTTGTACGAGTGTCTCTGCCTGGATAGTCATTGCTGTTACCTCGTCAGATTTACTGCGTTCATAATTCTTGACCGGCCGGGCAACTGGCTAATTCAAATTTTCTACAACGTTGATTGACGTGTGGTTGCTTCAGTTCTTTTGCTCCCGATCCCAGGATAAGCGCGACCTGAAAATACGCGGGCAGTGGTGCTCACGCACTCGAGGTGACCTACAGTGAAACATCGCGCCGGTATGACATGAGGAGATCCTATGTCCACTTTCAAGCTGACTTCGCGCGTCTTCAGTACGCCCCGTCACACAACGCATTATCTGGAGTCGGGACCTGCCGATGGGGCATTGATGATGTTCCTGCATGGTTGGCCCGAACTCGGTTTGATCTGGCGTGCACAGATGGAAGCGTTCGCTGCCCAAGGCTGGCACTGCGTCGCACCCGATATGCGCGGCTATGGCGGCTCTTCGGCGCCGGCCGCGATCAATGCGTACACGATTGAAAACATCGTGGCAGACATGACGGAGCTGCATGACCATCTCGGTGGAACGCCCGCCATCTGGGTGGGCCACGATTGGGGCAGCGTCGTGGCCGGTGAACTGGTCGCCCATGAACCTTGGCGCAGCCGCGGCGTTGTGCTGGTTTCGGTTCCGTACTTTCCTTCCACGAACGCGCTGGCGACGCTTATACCGCTGGTTGACCGAGGGATTTACCCGGTCGACCAGTATCCAGACGGCCAATGGGACTATTACCGCTACTACAACACGCATTTTGCGTCCGCCGTGGCTGATCTTGACGCGGACAAAGCAGCATCGCTGGCGTCGATTTATCGAAGAGGCGACCCTGCAAGCATCGCCAGGGTCGCCTCCAATGCCGAAGTGACCCGCAAAGGCGGGCGGTTTGGCGAAGCGCACCGGGCTCCCCCGACCCCACCAGACCCGGCGCTCTGGCCCGAGACGGACTTCGCGGCACTGGTACGCACGTTCGAGGAGCATGGTTTCCGCACGCCCTGCGCGTGGTATCTGAACGACGATGCCAACATCGAATACGCCCATCGCGCACCCAATGGCGGCCGCCTGTCCATGCCCGTCCTGTTTGTGAACGGTGATTACGACCCGATGAATACCATCAACGGCAATCAGTTGGGCGATCCAATGCGCGCGGCCTGCGCAGACCTCACAGTGACGAGCCTGCCTGGCGGGCATTGGCTGCCGGTGGAGTGCAAGACCGAACTCGTTGCGGCCATAAGTCGCTGGCTGATGCTCGCGAAATTCGTGGCCCATCAGTAAGCCCGGATCACACCTTGGGATGGGTGAGTCGGGTACCGGCACGCGTGCCGATAGTCTGCGTCGTGGCTTGTGATCAACTGCGTTTTGGCTTCTTTCTTGACCGGGTTTGCCGTGATGAGATCTCGATCCACGTCGGCGCATGATCACTGGCATGCTCTTCACCCCGTACCCATGCATCTACGCCGACGTTTTTCAGGTACGGGGCGAGTACCGGGTTGAGCAGCAGATGGTCGATGCGCAGCCCGGAATTCTTCTGCCAATGCTGACGGAAATAATCCCAAAACGTGTACACCCGCTCTTCCGGGTACAGCTGCCTCAGCGAGTCGATCCAGCCCTGGGAAAGCAACCTTTGAAAGCACTCACGGCTTTCTGGCTGGAGGAGGGCATCCTTGAGCCATGAGCGGGTGTTGTAGATGTCCAGGTCGGTGGGCACCACGTTGTAGTCACCCGCGAGGACCACCGGATGTTCGCTGGCCTGCAGTGTTGCAGCGTGGGAGATCAGGTGCTCGAACCACGCGAGCTTGTAATCAAATTTTGGCCCGGGTTGAGGGTTGCCGTTGGGCAGGTACAGGCATCCGACAATCACGCCATGGACAGCCGCTTCCAGGTATCGAGACTGCGAGTCGTCCTTGGCTCCCGGCAGGCCCTTATGGATCAAAAGAGGTTCGGAATCCCGCGCGAGAATTGCCACTCCGTTCCAGGATGCCTGGCCATGGTGCAATGAGCCATAGCCCGCCGCCTCAAGTTCTCCAGCGGGGAACGCGTTGTCTTGCGCCTTCAGTTCCTGCAGGCAGACGATGTCCGGGCGCTCCTTTTCCAGCCACTGCAGAAGGTTGGGCAGTCGCGTCTTTATGCCGTTGACATTGAATGTCGCGATCTTGAGGTTCTGCATGGCGTCGGTCCTTCAATGTGCCGGGTGCGCCGGGTGTTCGGCCACCGTGGGGGTAGGGGGCCTACCCTTGCTCATTTGGCGATGTCCCCTATACCGGTTTAGTCGCAAAGCCTCTTTTCGACTACACCAAACCTGCGTTGCTCCATAAATAACAGGAACCGGTCTTTGAACGACCATTGGTGTCATTCGTGAACCGCCTGGGCAAATCCCGCAGCAATCACCTGCCTGTGTGAAACGCCCGGCGGTCGACTTTACCCGACCTTGATGACCACTTTGCCAAAGGCGCCCCTGGCCAAGTGTTCGTATGCCTGGCGCGCTTGATCGAAGGCGTACACACGGTCGATTACCGGGCGAATCCTGTGCTCGCTCAGGAACGCGTTCATGCGGTCGAACGATGAGCGCGGCGCTACGGCAATGCCGCGAATGGTTGTTTGCCGGAATATCATCGGCATCAGGTTCAATGCAGACGTCTGGCCCGTCAGGAATCCGATCTGGGCGATACGTCCACCGACCCTGGTCGCGGCGATCGATTGATTGATGCCATCTCCGCCTGCGACGTCCAGGAGCAGGTCCACGCCCTTGCCATCGGTGAGTTTCAGGACTTCCTCTGCCCAGCCAGGATGCGTGCGATAGTTCACACTGGCGACCGCCCCCAGTTTTTTCATAGCCTCCAGATTTTCATCCCGACTGGAGGTGACAATAACCTTGGCGCCGAGGGCGGTTGCGATTTGCGCAGCGAAAACCGAAACCCCACCGGTACCTTGAACCAGCACCGTTTGGCCCGCCTCGACCTGGCCGAAATCAACCAGCGCGTACCAGGCCGTCAATGCGGCAATCGGAAGAGTCGCGGCTTCCTCATCCGACAGGTTGTCGGGGACACGTACTGCGCTGTCCTCATGGATGATCATGTATTGCGCCAGGCCGCCGGGCAAAGGCGAGCCGAAGCAGTAGTCGGGTTCATCCGGCCCAGGCATGCCGTCCAGCCAGCGGGAGTAGAGATGCGAGTTGACCCGGTCGCCAATAGCGAAACGGCTGACACCGTCACCTGTTGCTACGACAACGCCTGCCGCGTCGCTGACGGGAATCAATGGCTTGGGCACCTTGTGGGGCTCGTAGATGCCATCGACGATGGCCTTGTCCCGGAAGTTCAGCGAAACGGCCCCCACCTTTACCAGCAGCTCTCCCGCCTTGGGGACGGGGGTCTCGGCGTCCCCTTGTACCAGGTTGTCCAAACCGAAATCTTTCAGAAGCCACGCTTTCATTTTCTGTCTCCAGCAACGGTGAATGGGCAGGGGAGGCAAGTGCCTCCTTGTTGTTGGGGCCATTGTTGAGGTTTCGCAGCGCGGCATAAATGGGCAGAATCCAACAGCATTGTTATTCTGGAGAGTAACAATCAACCCTTCACCGGCTTCCCGGGGACGAGACGTATGGCGCTTCTACAGTCGATGCAGGTATTTGCCAAGCTGGCGGAGTTGGGCAGCTTCACAAAAGTCGCGGAGGCGACGCAGACCGGCCGTCCCTATGTCACGCGCACTATTCAGGAACTGGAGGCGTCCCTGGGTGTGCGCCTGTTCCAGCGCACGACGCGTAAAGTCAAGCTGACGGCTGAGGGCGAACGATTTTACGAGCGTGTCAAAGAGATTCTGGCCACCATCGCAGAAACCACTTCCATGTTCGACCGCAGTGGCTCGACGCTGAGTGGGCGGCTTCGGATTGATATTCCCACAGCGTTTTCCCAGCACGGGTTCATGGAAAGCCTCAGGCAATTTACCGAGGCATTTCCCGAGATCGAACTGGCACTCGGCGTGACCGACCGCAGGGTAGACCTGGTGGCGGAAGGCATCGATTGCGTATTGCGAATCGGTGATCTCCCGGATTCCAGCCTGGTAGCCAGGGAAATAGGCAGCGCAATCATGGTGACCTGTGCATCTGCAAGTTATCTCCAGGCCTACGGGGTACCGGAAACCCTGGCGGACCTTGCCGGCCACCGGTGCGTCGGCTTTCTTTCGGGTCAAAACAACAGGCCGCTGCCTTGGCACTTCTCGATGGCGGGCGATGACCATCCACACACTCCACGCGGCGGTATCACCGTGAACGAGTCCAACGCATACGTTCAATGCGGCGTTGCAGGCTTCGGCATTATTCAAGCACCGGGGATTACCGTCGGGGCGTACCTCGCCAGTGGAGAACTGGTTGAAGTACTCGGCGCACTTCGTCCGACACCGCGCCTGGTTTCCGTGCTTTACCCCAGCCGATCCCATCTTGCACCCCAGGTGAATGCATTTGTGGATTGGCTGAAAAAGCACTTTCCGGTTGTGCACCCCGACTGGTTCAACGCTCACTGATCCAGCACAAGCACTTCGCGGCAGACCGAGAGGGGGCAGGTTGTTCAGGCGGGCTGTCGGAACGTATGATCGCAGCGAGCGCCCTTTTCCGGGCGCTGAGACTCACCCTTTGAAGGACATGAGCATGGAAAAGCACTTCGGTAATTCAGGCCTGTTCAAGGCTGCTTCGTATCACTGCAACACGCTCCTGGGCAGCGGCATTGCTCGCTGGGAGCTGAAAAATATTGCGTTGAATACGAAGGAGTTTTTGATATGTCCAAAGAACTACTCGGAGTTTCTGCTCTAGGGTTGATGGTGGTGGGGGAGTTTTGTGCAATCTACAGCGAGGTGGTAACCGCCAGGCTTGCCCAGACAGGGCATGGTTCATGGGAGGCGTTCGTCCTTCCCGTTGTGCTGATGTGTTTTGCCGGGCTTTGCCTGTTGGGTGCGTATTGGCTGGGGTACGTGGCGGTCGGTGATATCTGGGTCGTCACCGTGGTCTCAGTCACCTCCCTGTTGCTGCTTGAGCCCGTGGTGGTCTGGGCGCTGTTCCATGAAGCACCAGGGCGTGGCGCACTCATCGGGTTTGTCCTCGGCGCCTTGGGCATGCTTGCTACTGTATTGCTTTGACTCCGCCCTCTGGCCCGGCAATCAAACGCCGGGCCAGCTCGCCTCAAATGGTCACAGCTTCATCTTGAAGCCTGTGTGGGTTGGCAAGAACCCCAGGGACTCATAAAACCTATGAGCATCTGGCCGCGTACGATCACAGGTAAGCTGGATCAGTTGGCAGTGGCGCTGACGTGCTTGCTCAAACGACCATTCGAAGAATTGCCGGCCCAATCCGCTCCCACGCATTCGCTCGTGCACGCGGACGGCTTCGATTTGAGCTCGCCATGCGCCCCGATGAGAAATATTCGGAATGAAAGAAAGTTGGAGAGTACCGACCACCTCTTCATCAGCCACAGCGACGGCAAGAAACTGGTTCGGGTCTGCGTCGATGGCCTCAAACGCTCGTGTGTAGGAACGCTGAAGCGGAAGACTGCTATCTTCTCGAATAGCCCCCAGGGAGTCATTTGCCAGCAGCAAAACAATGAAAGGCAAGTCGTCGATACTGGCGCGTCGTATGGTCAGATTCGTCACAACGGTTTCCTGAGGTGCGGTGGTATAGAGGAACCCAGCCGATGGGGGCATTCGCATCCAAACATAACATTCATCCACGGAGCAACGAGCCCATGTCAAATACCGCTGGCATGTTCATCCGTCAGTTCTTTCACGGCACCCGGGCCGACCTGGAGCCCGGCGATCTGATCCGCGTCGGCTACCCGTCCAACTTTACAGAAGGTAAAGCACTGTCCTGGGTTTACTTTGCGGGCACGCTGGATGCCGCCATCTGGGGGGCTGAGCTGGCGCTCGGCAGTGGGCGGGAACGAATTTATGTTGTGGAGCCAACGGGGGCAATCATGGATGACCCCAACGTGACGGATAAGAAGTTTCCCGGCAATCCCACGCTTTCCTATCGCTCCACTGACCCTTTGCGCGTCGTGGCGGAGGTCACGAAATGGCACGGGCATCCGCCTGAACGGTTGCAGCAGATGAAGGACAACCTCGCGCGCTTGAAGGCCGAGGGGCGCGATGTGATCATCGACTGATATCATCGGGAACAAGCCGGCGTCACCCGATCGCCAAGTGGCTTTCCTTAACTGTTCCAGCAGGTGCTCCCATGCAGAATTCCCCTCCTGAAGGCCTACCTACCTATCGGATCCTGACAGGCAAGGACGATGCCTCCTTCTGTCACCGGGTCTCTGAAGCGCTTGCGCTGGGTTACCAGCTTTACGGCTCGCCAGCGGCAACCTTCAATGGCGAGTACGTGGTGGTGGCACAGGCTGTCGTTTGGAACGCCGATAACAACGCTACTGTCAGGAACTGACGCGGGCTTGAATTAAGGTGAGTTCTCTCACTCCTGTCAGGTCAAATGATGAAATTCTCGTCTGTTCGCCTCGTTACCAACCACTTTGAACGGCTCGTTCAGTTCTATCACAACCTCTCGACTGTCGAGCCAAGGCACCTGGCTGACGGGTTCGCTGAAATTCACCTCGACGGCGTCGTCCTGGCCATAGCCGATGAGCGCCTGGTCCGCCTTCACAACGATGGACTGGCAGTCGCCGCCAGCAACCGTTCGGCGATCCTGGAGTTTCAAGTGGACGATGTGGAGGCCGTCCTGCTGCGTATCGGTCGGGCTGACGTGGTGATGCCGGTGACGGTCATGCCATGGGGCAACACTTCGGTATTGCTGCGTGATCCGGATGGAAGCCTGGTCAACGTCTTTTCGAGACCTTGCCGCTGAATTGGTCCGCTGTTGTCGCCAGGTTCGGTAGGGTCGATAACGGGTTAAAGTAATCAGCTTAAGCGCCGATCAATTAACATCGATACCGGAATTGGATATTTGACATGATCACGAACGTCAGCAGTCTCGCTTCAGTACCCGCCAACCCAAGTCCGGCCAGCGCCAGCGATAGCTCCAAGACCGAAGACTCTGGAACCTTGAGTCTCAACCCGGACACGGGTGCCAAAAGTGCGCCCGCTGCAGGTGGCGGCCAGGCGGCATCCACGTCGCAGGAGTCCGACACCGTCAAGGCGCTGAAAAAGCAGATTGCGGAGTTGCAAAAGCAGCTTCAAGAGCAGCAGCAAAACATGCAAAAGGCCCAGGCCAGCAATCAAAGCGCAGACGCCAAAGCGGCCGCCGTGGCTGCCGCCCAGGCGCAGATTGCCGCAACGGCAGCTGCATTGCAGTCTGCGTCTTCGGCGTTGTTGCAGGCACTGACTTCCGACGGTGGAAGCGGTACCGGTTCCATCGTCAGTACCACCGCCTGAGAGGCAGATTTGGTTTTCCACAAGAAGCATTCGTGTACCCACGGGCCATTCTGTTCGACCTGTATAACACGCTGACGCACCGAGCCTTGATTAGCCTCACCTTGCACACCAAACGTCAACGGAACTGCGTTTATGAAATACAGCTGGATCGCACTTGTCTTACTGCTTTGTGCCTGCACGAGCGGCCCCACCCGGGAACAACTGGCAGAACAACGCTTATGGGAATACCAGTTGCTCACTCACCTCAATCACTTCAAGTCGTACCCCGAAGAAGCTCGCCTGCAAGGATTGACCGGCCTGGTCAGGGTTGAATTCGTGGTCGACGCCAAAGGCAACCTGATACGCCACAAAGTCATCAGCCATACAGGTTCGGATCTGTTCGTCAGCGCCGTGGAGAGATTCGTTCCGGCGGCGTCGCCAGTGCCTGCGCCTCCACCCTCAATGCTGCTCAAAGGCGAAATTCAAGTGGTAGCCCCGTTTGTATTCTGCCTGGAGGGCGTGGCCTGCGCCGGCTCACCGCCACGCCGGCTGTAGCTGACCTGCGGATAAATTCCGGGCAAAGAAAAGCCCGCGATGGGGAGCGCGGGCTTAAAGGTTTTCACCAGGAGCTGAGATGACCATAGGCGCCCGACTGTGAAAGGGTTGTGAAAGGGCGCCAGCGCTGCACTCAACTCAGTAGGCGCCCGCGGCCGCCTTTGCGCCGCTGACGATGGCGATCCCGGAGCTGCTGCCCAGGCGCGTAGCACCGGCTTCGATCATCGCCTGGGCCGTCGCCAGGTCGCGCACGCCGCCCGACGCTTTCACGCCTATCTGCGCCCCCACCACGCCGCGCATCAGGCGCACATCCGCCAATGTCGCGCCGCCATGGCCGAAACCGGTGGAGGTCTTGACGAACGCCACGTTCAGCTCGCGGCACAGGCTGCAGGCATGGGTTTTCTGCTGGTCATCCAGCAGGCCAGTCTCGAGGATGACTTTCAGCGGCACCGCGCCGCAGGCCGCCAGCACCTGGGCAATATCGTCGCGTACCTGGTCCAGCAGGCCATCCTTCAGCCAGGCGATGTTCAGCACCATGTCGATCTCGCCTGCACCGGCCTCGATCGCAAGCTTTGCCTCATAAGCCTTGGCTGCACTCAAGCCCGCACCCAGGGGGAAGCCGACGACGGCACAGACCAATGGCGCGGCGTCGCGCAGGCATTCGGCGGCCAGCGGCACGTTGGCGCTGTTGACGCACACGGACTTGAAGCCATGCTCGCGGGCCTCGGCACACAGTTGGCGAATGCTCGCCTGGGAAGCATCGGCGGCCAGCAGGGTGTGGTCGATATAGGCCGCGAGCGGCAACGGGTCAGTCGGCATGGCAAGTGTCCTGTAAGGATGAGGTGCTGGGAAAAGGCGGTTTGTGTTAAGTTGGATGCATTAAATGTGAAATAAATAACATTGTAAATGGATTTTGTGACTGCCCTGATCAAGGGCACGCATTCAACGAGGGTTGGAACGCAGTGGATTCAAAGAAAAGCGAAAGATTTCGGGCCATGCACAAGGCCTTGCAGGGCGAGTCGGCGATTCACTTGCGTGACATGGCCGCATTGCTGGGTGTATCGGAAATGACCCTGCGCCGCGACCTGGCAGACAGCCCCCAGGGCCTGCGCCTGTTGGGCGGGCACGTAACCCGCAGCGGGCCGCCGGAGCCCGATTACCAGGTCGCCGAACAGGACCAGCGCCACGTCGCCGAGAAGCGTCAGATCGGCGTGCTGGCCGCCAGCCTGGTGCGCCCCGGCGACACGGTGTTTATCGATTGCGGCACCACCACGCCGTTCATTATCGAGGCGTTGCCGGATGACCTGGAGTTCACCGCACTGTGCAATTCCCTCAACGTATTGCTCAAGCTCCAGCAAAAGCCCCACTGCACCATCATCCTCTGCGGTGGCACCTTTCATCGGCGCAACATGGTTTTCGAGAGCCATGCCGAGGCGGGCATCCTGGATGGCATCCGTGTGGCGTGGGCGTTCATTTCCGCGGCCGGCGTCAGCGCCGCCCACGGTGTGACCTGCTACAACCTCAACGAAGTGGAGGTCAAGCGCCGGGTCATGGCGCGGGCGCAGACCTGCGTGCTGGTGGCCGACCACAGCAAGTTCGACGAAGTACGTGCGGCACACTTTGCCGAGCTGTCGGACTTCCAGCGGGTGATCAGCGACCCCGGGCTCGAGGCGGCACAGCAGCAGGTGATCAGGGACAGTGGGGCGATCCTGCTGATCTGACTCAAACAGAATTGTGATTTTTATTTCATTTGTTTGGAATTTAACAAATTGGCCTTGACACTCTCGGGAGCAAGGCATAGTTTTTCAAATGTGATCGCGGTTCACATTTGTGAGCACGGCCTCCCCGAAGGCCGTGCCCGAATCCTGACAACAATAAAAATAGGAATCACCATGCTCCAGATAGCCCGTAAACCTGTTCATGTGCTGGCCCTTGCACTGGCTGTCGCGGCCTCGGCGCTGGCGCTGAACGCCCAGGCCAAGGATCTGAAGATCGGTTTCAGCCAGGTCACCCTGCAATCTCCCTTCTACGTACAACTGCGCGACGGCGCCAAGGCTGCAGCGGCGAAGGGCGGCGACGAGCTGATCTTCCTCGACGCCAACGGCGATATCAGCAAGCAGAACAACGATATCCAGGACCTGCTGACCCGCAAGGTCGACATCCTCATCATCAACGCCGTGAACCCCGACGCCGTGGGCGCGGCCCTCGACGCCGCCAAACGCGCCAAGGTGCCGGTGATTGCCGTCGACCGCGCAATCAATGCCCCGGTCGCCACCACCATTGGCCGTAACAATGCCGAGATGGGCGAGCTGTCCGGCAAGGCGCTGCTCGCCGCGCTCAAGCAGCGCGGTGTGACCAAGGGCAAGATCATCGAGATCCAGGGCGACGCCGGCGGTACGGTAATGAAAGAACGCCGCAAGGGCTTCCACACCGCTTTGGCCGGCACCGACTTCAAGATCATCGACGGCCCCTACAGCGAGTACATGCGCGCCAACGCAGTCACGGCAGTGCAGGATTTGCTGCAAGCGCACCCGGACCTCAAGGCGGTGATCGCGCATAACGACGACATGGCCATGGGCGCGCTGCAAGTGCTCACCGAAAGCGGCAAGAAAGACGTCCTCGTGGCCGGGATCGACGGCTTGTCCGAGGCCTTGAATGCCATCCAGAGCGGCGATCAATACGTGGCCACCGCCCTCAACGACCCACGCTACCTGGGCGAGGTCGCCATCGAGGCGGCGCGGGCCCTGGCGGCCGGCAAGTCGGTGCCGAACTTTGTCGACGCCGGCACCCAGGTGGTGACCAAGGCCAACGTGGCCGAGGTCAAGCATGACTCTACCTTCGGCGAATACCGCCCCGGCGCGCTCTGACGGATCTGCGCCGCCACGCTATGGATTTTTGCGGGCACCTCTTGCGGGAGGTGCCTGTTCGAACGCACTCGTCACTCAACAGAGGAATTCACTGTGAAAGCTGCCGTCATGTACCAACCGGGCGATATCCGGGTCGAAGATGTTCCAAAACCTGCGGTCAAGGCCGGCCACGCGCTGGTTCGGGTCGCCGCCTGCGGCGTGTGCGGCTCGGATATCCCGCGCATGCTGAGCAAGGGCGCCCATGTGATGCCGCTGATTTGCGGCCATGAATTCGCAGGCTTTATCGAAGAGATCGGCAGCGGTGTCGAAGGCTATGCCATCGGCGAATTGGTGACAGTGCCGCCGATGATCCCGGACGTCAGCAGCGACCAATATGCCCGAGGCTTTCCGTCCCGCTCGGAGCGCTACGATTACTTCGGCAGCCGCCGCGACGGCGCGTATGCCGAGTACGTCAATGTGCCCCTGAGCAACCTGATCAAGGTGCCCCAAGGCATGGACCCGATTGCCGCGTCCCTGGTGGACCCGGCGGCGATTGCCCTGCATGCGATCTGGAAAGCCGACTTCAAGGCCGGGCAGAGCGGGGCGGTGGTAGGTTGCGGGCCGATCGGCCTGTTTGCGATCCAGTGGCTGCGGATCATGGGGGCCAACGACATCGTCGCCGTCGACATCGCCGAAGAGAAACTCGCCATGGCCCGCGAAGCCGGCGCCACCCACACCCTGCTCAGCGGCGCGGCGGATGCCGAGTTGCCCCGTTGCCAACTGGTGATTGAAGCGGCAGGCCATCCCAGCTCGATCAACCAGGCCGTGCAACTGACCAAGGCTGGCGGGCATGTGGTGTTTATCGGCATTCCCACCAGTGACGTGGCCCTCAGCACTGCGACGTTCTCGCACTTCCTGCGCCAGGAAATCTCCCTGCACGGCGCCTGGAACTCGTTCTCGGCACCGTTCCCGGGCGATGAGTGGACGGCCTCCATCGACAAGCTGGCTTCCGGTGAATTGCAGTGGCAGTTCATGATTACCCACGACTTGCCGCTGGATGAATTGCCGGCGATGTTCAAGCGCTATGCCGATCGCAGCGAAGTCGCGGCCAAGGTAATTTTCCGTCCCTGAGCCGCGTCAGCTGTGTGTCGCCAAGCCCGACGACGCTGTGCGTTGCCGGGCTTAAAACAAAAAGCGTTGTTACAAGACGCAGGAGAACTACCGATGACCTTGTTGTTGGGACTGGATTTCGGAACAGGTGGGGTGCGGGCTGGTTTGTATGACCTGCACAGCCACAAACTGGTACACGTCGCCGAGGCGCCGTATGCCACGCAATACCCGCAGTTGGGTTGGGCCGAGCAGGCGCCGGCGGACTGGTGGTCGGCGCTGGGCAAGGCCTGCCGGCAGTTGATGGCCCAGGCCGGGCACCCGCAGGTGGCGGCGGTGTGCGTCGCCACCACAGCCTCCACCGTGGTGGTTGCCCAGGCGGACGGCCAACCCCTGGCCCCGGCGTTGTTATGGATGGATTGCCGCGCCGCTGCCGAGTCGGCGCGCACCGCCCACGTCAGCCACCCGATGATGAACCAGGGCGGTGACGCGGTGGAATGGCTGGTGCCCAAGGCCATGTGGCTGGCCGAGCACGAGCCTCAGGTTTACCAGCGCGCCGAGCGTATTTGCGAGGCCGTGGACTGGATCAACTTTCAGTTGACCGGGCGCTGGGTCGCCTCCCAATTGAATGCCAGTTGCAAGTGGAATTACGACACCTTGCAGCAGCGTTTTCCGGTGGAATTGTACGCCGAACTGGGCGTGCCTGAACTGGCGCAAAAACTCCCTCAGGAAGTGATCAAGGTTGGTGGCCGGATCGGCCCATTGAGCGCCGATGCCGCCAATCATCTGGGCCTGAGCCGCGACACGCTGGTGGCCCAGGGCGGAATCGACGCCCACATGGCAATGCTCAGTGCCGGCACCACTGGCGCCGGCGAGCTGTTGTTTATCGGTGGTACCTCGGTGGTGCAACTGATGCACACCCCGCAACGCATCGACGTACCGGGCATCTGGGGCCCGTACCCCGGCGCCTTGCTCGACGGCCAATGGTTGATGGAAGGCGGGCAAGTCTCCGCCGGTTCGATCCTCAACTGGCTGGCGCAAAAGATGTTCGGCCTCGACGATGCCGGGCACCAGCGCCTGATCCGCCAGGCCGCAGAACTGCAGCCCGGCTCCACCGGCTTGCTGGTGCTCGATTACTGGATGGGCAACCGTACACCGTACCGCTCACCGGACATGCGCGGCGCGATCATGGGCCTGTCGCTGAACCATGACCGGCATGACCTGTACCGCGCCTCGGTGGAAGCGATTGCCCTGGGCTCGGCGAACATCTTTCACACCTGGCGCTCCGAGGGCATCGAGATCACCCGGGTGGTCGCCGCCGGTGGTTTCCAGAAGAACCCGTTGTGGTTGCAGGCCACGGTGGATGCCACCGGTGTGCCGTTCGAAATGGTGCCCCACGATAACCTCACCCTGATCGGCACCGCCGCCGCTGCCGCCTGCGCCCTTGGCGAGTTCGGCACCTTGCAGGAAGCCGCTACCGACTTCACCACCATCGGCCGGCTGATCGAGCCCGACCCTTACGCCCACGAGCAATACATCGAGCTGTTGGGCCGCTACCGCGCCGCCACCGACAGCGTCGCGCCCATCAGTTGCAAGCCACCGGCGAACCGCACGCTCGGCGTAAGGCCGGCAGCATGAGCGCCCATCCTGAAGAAACGTTTGCCACGCGGTTGTCGGCCGATTCCCAGCGTGATGACTTGATGGTCCAGGTAGCCAAGCTGTATTACGACCTGGAAAAGACCCAAAGCGATATCTCCCGGGAGACCGGCCTGACCCGCTGGCAAGTCAGCCGCTTGCTGCGCGAGGCGCGGGATTGCGGGGTGGTGCGCATCGATATCGTCGCCCGCTCGGCGCGCTTGCCGCAGCTGGAAGTAGCCTTGCAACGGCGTTTCGGCCTGCGTGAAGCATTGGTGCTGGATGTGGAAGATGCCGACACCGCGCTGAACGTGGTGACCCAGGCCGCCGCCCGTTACCTGTGCAACTTGCAGCCGATGCCGGCGCTGATCGGCGTGTCGTGGGGCCGCACCCTGACCAAAATGGCCCAGTGGCTGGTGCCGCGCTGGAACGAGGGGGTCAACGTGGTGCTGCTGAACGGCGCGATCAATACCCGTTCGATGGGCGAGTCCAGCCATAACGTCGCCGAGCGCTTCGCCCAGGCTGCCCGTGGCCAGGCCACGTTGCTGCCGGTGCCGGCGATTCTCGGGCATGCGCATACCCGCGAAGCGCTGGAGCAGGACCCGGTGATCGCCCAGGTATTGCGCCTCGGGCAACAGGCGCCGGTGGCGTGTTTCAGCCTGGGGGAGTTGTCTGATCATTCGGTGTTGATGGAGTCGGGTTACATCGACCGGCCATTGCTCGAAGAGCTGGAACGCCTGGGCGCGGTCGGCGACATCATGGGCCGCTTTATCGGCATGGACGGTGAACCGGTGATGCCCGAACTCGACGCCCGCACCCTGGGCCTGCCGTTGGCCGCCTTGCGCGACAAGGCCTGGTCCATTGCCGTGTGCGTTGGCGCGCAAAAGCACCGCATCGTCCACGCCAGCGTCAAGGCCGGCTATGTCAATGTGCTGGCCACCGACGCGGCCACCGCCCGCTATTTGCTGGAGCAGGATCATGAGTGAGTTGGCCCTGGATATCCGTCATGTCAGCAAGCGTTTTCCGCCCAATGTGGTGGCGCTGACCGATGCCTCCCTCGACGTTCGGCCCGGTGAGGTGCATTGCCTGCTGGGTGCCAATGGCGCGGGCAAAAGTACCCTGTTGAAAATCGTCGCCGGCGCCCATCGCCCGGATGGCGGCGAGATGTCGGTGGCGGGCCGGCGGGTGGAACTGAAGAATCCGCAACAGGCGCGCCAGGCCGGGATCGCGATGATCTATCAGGAGCTCGACCTGATCCCGCAGATGACCGTCGAAGAGAACCTGATGCTCGGCTATGCGCCCCAGCGCTTCGGGATTATTTCCCGGGGCAAGCGCAGTGCGTTGGCCAAGGCCGCACTGTTGCGGGTCGGGGCCAACTTCTCGAGTTCCGACCGGGTGGGCAGCCTGTCGATTGCCAACCAGCAATTGGCGGCCATCGCCCGGGCACTGACCTGTGAGGCCCGGCTGGTGGTGATGGATGAGCCTTCGGCGGCGCTGAACGAGACCGAACTCAAGCGGGTGTTCCAGGTGATTCGCGAGATCACTGCGGCGGGTGTGGCGGTGCTGTATGTCAGCCACCGCTTGAATGAAATTCGCGAGATCGGCGACCGGGTCACGGTGCTGCGTGCCGGGCGAACCCTGCAAACCCACGAGCTGGCGCAGATCGACGACCAGGCGCTGATCGCCGCCGTGGTCGGCGAGCACCGCGACCTGCTGGAACGCAGCCCGCGTCAGGCGCCGCGGGACAACCTGGCGCTGAATATTCGCCGGCTGCAAGGCGAGCAGGGCCTGGACGTGCAGGGGCTGGAAGTGCGTCAGGGCGAAATTGTCGGGCTTGCCGGGCTTAACGGGGCAGGGCGCAGCACGTTGCTCAAAGCCTTGTTTGGCGTGGGGCGCAACGACAGCGATGTTGAACTGTTTGGCCAGCCTTATCAGCCGCAAACCTCGCGCCAGGCGATCCGCCAGGGCGTCGGGTTGGTGCCGGAAAACCGCAAGACCGAAGGCCTGCTGCTGGATGCGCCCATCTACCGCAATGCCTGCCTGGTGCACACCCGGCACTTGAACTGGTTTTCCCATCGCCAGGCCAAGGACCGCGCCGGCCCGGTGCTGCAGCGCTTGCAGACCAAGCTCGATAACCTTGAGCAACCGGTACGCCAGCTCTCCGGCGGCAATCAACAGAAGGTGGTCATGGCCAAGTGGGTGATCGACGGCGCGCGCCTGTTGCTGCTGGACGAGCCCAGTCGTGGCCTGGATGTCGGCGCCAAGGCCGACCTGTATGCCCTGGCCCGCAGCCTGGCGCAGGAAGGGGCGGCGGTGCTGGTCGCCAGCAGCGAGCTGGACGAGTTGTACGTCAATTGCGACCGCATCTGGGTGATGCATGAGGGGCGCAACGCGCTGTGTTTCGACCCCTTGACTGCCAGTCGCGACCAGATCGACCAGGCCATCCTTATCGGTAGAACGAGTGTAGAACCATGACTATTGCAAGCAACCCAAGCCCGGTTTTCGATAAGCCCGTCACCCTCACCAGCCGCCGTCGCAGTGCGGTGCTGGAGTGGGTGATGCGCTACAACTTTGTGTTCATTTTCCTGTTTGCGGTGGTGGTGGCGACGTTCCTGTCGGACGACTTCCTGACCTTCGGCAACATCGCCAACCTGTTCCAGCAGGGGGCGATTGTCGGGATCATCGCCATCGGCATGACCTTCGTTATCCTTACGGCCAATATCGACCTGTCGGTGGGCAGCCTGTGTGCCTTCGGCGGGATTCTGGTGGCGGTGCTCCTGCAGCAGCAGGTCAGCGGCTGGCTGGCGGTGCCGGCCACGTTGCTGGTGGGACTGGCCATCGGCACCTTGATGGGCAGCCTCACGGTGTTTGGCAAGGTGCCGAGTTTTATCATCACCCTGGCCGGGCTGGTGTCGCTGCGCGGGGCCACCTTCCTGGCATCCGACGGTGCGCCGATTGGCGGATTGCCGGCCAGCTTCACCTCGTTCGGCTCGGCCATGATCGACATCTGGCCCAGCGCTGGCATTGCGTTTCCGGTGCTGGGGCTGATCTTTATCCTGATCACCGTCATCGCCTGGCTGGTGCTGCGCTACACGGTGTTTGGCGAGTATGTGCTGGCCACCGGCGGCAACCTGGAGGCTGCGCGGCTGTCCGGCGTGCCGGTGCGGGCGGTGACGATTGCGGTGTTCGCCATCTGCGGCGGCCTGGCAGCATTCGCCGGCTTGTTGATGACCTCACGCCTGCACGTCGGCCAACCGACCGCAGCCCAGGGGCTGGAACTGGATGCAATTGCCGCCGTGGTGCTGGGTGGCACCAGCCTGTTCGGCGGGCGCGGCAGCGTGGTAGGGACGGCGGTGGCGGTGATGCTGCTGCAGGTGTTGCGCAATATCTTCAACCTGCTGGGGCTGGGCTCGTTCTACCAGATGGCGATCACCGGGGTGATCATCGTGCTGGCGATTTTGCTCAACCGCTTGATCGACCATTACGCCGGGCGCACCTGAGGACACCGTGATGAATGCACCGCTACCCGCGCCGATCAAGGCCGTGATCTTCGACATGGACGGCCTGCTGCTCGACACCGAAGGCATCTACACCGAAGTCACCCAACTGATTGCCGACCGCTACGGCCGCACCTTTGACTGGAGCATGAAGCAGAACACCATCGGCCTGGGGGCTTATGAACTGGCCAGCTATATCGTGCAGGCCGTGGGCTTGCCGATGAGCCCCGAGACGTTCTTGCAGGAACGCACACCATTGATGAATGCGCGGTTCCCCCAGGCGGCGGCCATGGCCGGGGCCCAGGCGCTGGTGCGGCATTTGTCGGCCCACGGTGTGCCGATTGCGGTGGGTACCAGTTCGTCGCGGCACTATTTCGAACTGAAAACCACCTTGCACCGCGACTGGTTCTGCTTGTTCGATGCCATCGTCACCGCCGATGACCCTCAGGTAGGCGCTGCCAAGCCGGCGCCGGATATCTTCCTGGTGGCTGCCGAGCGACTGGGAGTGACGCCCGCTGAATGCCTGGTGTTCGAGGATTCGCCATTTGGCATCACTGCGGCCAAGGCGGCCGGGATGTACGCCGTGGCCATCCCGGACCCGGCGATGCCGCAGGAGAAGTTCCTGCATGCGGATGGAAGACTGCTGAGCCTGGAGGCGTTTGACCTCGCGCGATGGGGGTTGCCAGCCTACCGCTGACTCGACGTCCGGTAGGCTGCCTCGTCGTCAGCGGGTGTATGGTAGACCGGGCAAACACCTGGATTATCTCTGGAGAGAGAGGTGACTATGAGCACTCCCATGCTGAACAAGCTGCATCTCAACGGTTATGACATCGTGCAGGTCAACAGCGGCCCGTGGCGGGTCTGTACCAAGGCTGATCGCCTGGCATCCTTCGGTTCCCGTGAGCAGGCGCTGGCGTATGCCGCGGCGCTACCGGGTTACAAGGCACGGTCGAGGCCGGTCGCCAATGATGCATGAGCCCTCAACAGCCTCGGTCAATCCGGGGCTTTTTATTGGCACCCAATTGAGCAACACATGACCGGTGGCGAGGGAGCTTGCTCCCGCTGGAGTGCGAAGCGCTCCCAGGATTTTGGGGCCGCTGCGCAGCCCAACGGGAGCAAGCTCCCTCGCCACACAGAGGATATGGTGGGATGATTCGCAGCTGATCAGCCCGTAGGAACCTGTCATGTCCCTGGCAACCTTATTTCTGTTCGTCATGATGAGCGCCGCGATTATCGCGATACCTGGCCCGACGGTTCTGTTGGCCCTGCAAAATGGTTCGCGCCATGGTTTGCAGGCGGCGTTCTGGGGCATGGCCGGGGCGGTGTTGGCCGACGCGTTGCTGGTGACGGCGGTGGCGTGTGGCCTGGGATTGCTGCTGGCGGCCAGCGAAGGGTTGTTTCAGGCGCTGAAATGGATCGGTTCGGCGTACCTCATCTGGATCGGCTGGCAGATGTTGCGATCACCCCAGGCGGCGTTGCCATCGGTGGGCGAAGGTGAGGACGGCGGCACCCGCTCGGCGAGTATTTTCACCCGCAGTTTCCTGGTGGCGATTTCCAATCCCAAGGCATTGTTGTTCATGTCGGCATTCCTGCCGCAATTCGTCGACAGCACCCAGGCGCAACTGCCGCAGTACGCGTGCCTGTTGCTGGCGCTGTGCGTGCTCAATGTCAGCATCATGATGTTCTACGCGGTATGCGGGGCACGCTTGCTCAGTCGCCTGCGGCCCGCACATTTGCAGCATTTCAACCGTGGGGCGGGTGGGTTGTTGATGACGATGGGCGTGCTGTTGGCCGCTTACCGTCGTGCCCCGGCTGCGTAACTTAAACGAATGGCTGGCCGTGGAACCCGCGTGGCAGGCGCTGACGGCCTGGCAGGTCGGTCAGGCGCTGGGTCCAGGCACTGCGCCAGTCACCGGCGGCATGGGCGGTTTTGGACTTGCGCGCGGCACGCCGAGCGGCGTTGCGTTGGGTGCGGCGGGCTTCCTTGAAGACTTCGGTGTTACGGCAGGTACGGCACTTGACCCGATTCAGCTCGGTGCTGGAAGGGAGGTTGTTGCCGTGATGACCGCAGGCAAGATGCCCGGCGACCTTGAAGTGAATGACCATGTAAGCGTCTCCTTCTTGGGGGATGCGTCGCATCGGTAATCTGCTGATGCGCGCGGGCAGGGCGGAGCAGCCATTGGCTGATGTTCACCGCTCTGTCTTTTATGACAGTTCGCTGCCCCATGCGTTCGGTAATGCAAGCTGGCACTGCTGTTCGCGACGCACCCGCTCGTTTATCCTCCGGTCACACACACAATGTGACTGGAGTGGAAGATGAGCAATCAAGAGTCCCAGGAAGGCGGCTGCCGTTGTGACCGGGTGCGTTTTACCGTGACCGAAAAACCATTGATCACCATGGCGTGCCACTGCACCGGGTGCCAGAAGATGTCATCCAGCGCGTTCTCGCTGAGCGCGCTGATCCCCAGCCACGGATTCACCATCACCCAGGGCAACCCGGTGATCGGCGGGTTGCATGGCGTAGACCGCCACTACTGCTGCCCCCACTGCATGAGTTGGATGTTTTCCCGCCCCAATGGCGTGGAAGATCTGATCAACCTGCGTCCGACCATGCTGGATGACGCCAGCGGCTATGTGCCATTCATTGAAACCTGGACCAGTGAAAAGCTGCCGTGGGCGACTACCCCGGCGCAGCACAGCTTTGCGCAGCTCCCGGAGAGGGAGAATTTCCCCGCGCTGATACAGGCGTACGCCGAGTACAGCGGTGGCTGAACTAGTCCATCAGTGCCAGCAGGTCGGTGTCGCCCACGTCGCGCCCGGCCTGGGTCAGCAGTGTTGTCACCTGGCCCCGGTGGTGGGTCTGGTGATTGAAGAAATGCACGAGCAGTGCATGAAAATTCTTGTTCATGGGCGTGCCCGCCATGTTGTGGTACTGCAGGGGCTGATCCAGGTCCGACTCACTGATCGACTGCACCCAGTCGATGATGAGCTGGTCGAGCCAGGCGCGGTGGGCCGACAGTTCACGGATATCGGCGAAGGCCAGTTGATTCAGACGTGGCGGCAACCCCAACGCGTCTAACGGTACCAGCGCGGCAAAGCCTGCTGGATGCTCGGCGAAACGCTTGAGCCAGACGCGATCACCCAGGGCGAGGTGGTTCAGCGTGCCAAGGATCGATCCGAAGAACGCGCCACGGTCGGCAATCAGCTCCTCGTCGCTCAGGCCATTGGCAGCGTTGTACACCTTGCGGTTCATCCACTGGTTGTAGGTCGCCATCAGGGCGATATGCTCGGTACGGGTCATCTCGGGGCTTCCTCCGGGTGCGATGGCGCCATGATAATGCGAGCCTGCCGGGCGGTCATGGTGTTCTCGCGCAGCGCAGCTATTGTTGTTGATCTGGAACTCTGCGCCCTGGGAGGGTGACACCATGAATACCGGCGATCTACTGGAACAATTGCTGCGGGCGGGCCAGGCCTCGTCCAGCCAGCAGGGCGGCGCTGCACCCGGGTCTCAGGGCGGGCTCGGTGGTTTGGGCGGCTTGCTTGGCGGTTTGCTGGGCGGCAGCGCTGCTTCGGCTTCAGGCGGTGGCGGCCTTGGTGGCTTGCTCGGTGGCCTGGGCGGCATGCTTGGCGGAACCCGTGCGGTGCCTCAGGGGCGCACCGGCGGCACCAACTACGCGGCGCTGGCGTCGTTGGGGATGATGGCGTTCCAGGCGTATCAGGCCTGGCAGCGGCAACAGGCGTCGGCGCCGCAGCAGGCGTTGCAGACGGTTGACCAGTTGTCTGGCGCGCAGGTCGAAGAACACAGCCACGCCGTGCTGCGTGCATTGATCGCGGCAGCCAAGGCGGATGGCGAGATTGATGAGCGGGAGCAGCAGATGATCTCGGCCGAGATCGGCAAGCACACCGATGACCCGCAATTGCAGGCGTGGCTGGATGCCGAGGTGGCCAAACCGTTGAATGCGGCGGATTTTGCCGAGTTTGCCGGCGACCCGGCGGTGGCGTCGGAGGTGTACCTGGTCAGTGTGCTGCTGGTGGATGACCAGCGGGACGCGGAGCGCAATTATCTGGATGAGCTGGCGGCGCAGTTGAAGATTGATCCTGCGTTGCAGGTGCATCTGGAGCAGCAGGCCAGGGGGCAGGTTTAAATCGCTATTACGGTCATACCAACCTGTGGCGAGGGAGCTTGCTCCCGCTGGAGTGCGAAGCGCTCCCAAAGATTCCGGGGCCGCTACGCAGCCCAGCGGGAGCAAGCTCCCTCGCCACTGGGATCATCGTCTGCGGGTTAGAACCGCAGTGTGGCCCCCGTCGTGAGCCATTGATGCTGATCCCCGATCAAACTGCGTCCTACCACCAGGTCTACATCCACATTTTTGCCGATATGCACCCTCGGCCCGGCTTGCCACGCCTGGTCGCCGCCTTGCTGGCCGTAGCGTTCGGCGATCAGTGTCAGTGAGTCCATCAGGCTGTATTCAAACCCGGTGCCCCAGGTCGGCCGATGGGTCTGGTCGCCGTCGTTATAAGCGTGGCTCCAGCCGGCGTTGAAGTTAAGCCGCAGGGCCTCCATGGGCTGCCAGGTAAACGGCACATTCAAGTCCGCGCCATCAAACGAGTGCCGGCGGTTCAGCGCGTAATGTACGCCGGCAGACGCGGCCAGTTCCAGGCCCAGGTCTTCCCGGGCCCACAACTGCGCCTTGAGCTGCGGATTCACTTGGGTTTCGCCGTCGCCATCATGGTTGGCCCGGGACACGGCGGCAGTCCACTGCAACCACGCAATGGCAGCGGAAGTGCAGGCCGGCGCCAGGGTTTCACTGTGGGTTGAGCCCGCGTGCCGGTTGGCGGTGAACCAGGCGTCGACATTGCATTCGCCCGGGGCGTTGATTGCGCCGTCGTCGACCACGTAGGAGCCGCCTGCCGCATGGGCATTCGACATCAGGCTGAGCACCAGCACGATGCCCGCGGTCACGCCGACGAAAATCAGGTTGCGCCGCACTGCCCGAAGCTTGGAGGCGGGCAGGGGATGGAAGGTAACGTGGGTGGTGCGGTTGCGGTATTTGGCGAAACCGTCAGGGGTGTGTTTCTTGTACATGGTGAACCTCGATCAACAGCCGGTGGCGCGCCCCGACCGGACTTGGCAGGGACGCGCCGTGTTTCAAATAGAAAAAAGTGTGCAACGGGGTACCGCTACAACGGGGTTCTTCGTTCATGCCTGGATACTCCAATAAGGGTTGATTCAGCTGTCTACAGTCAGCACATGGATGCCACTGGCCCTGGCCTGGCTCACCAGTTCCGAGGTGTCGTCGCCACCGGGCAGCGCGATGATCACGTCGGGCCGGCTGTCGGTGAGCATGAACTGGTTGCGATGGCGTTCGGCCTGCTTGCCATGGCGTTGCCAGTTGGGTGGGTAACGCACCACATTCACTCCGGTTTCCCGGGCCCAGTCTTCCACGTCGCTGCCCAGGAACTGGCTGCCACCGTGGATCAACACCTGCACCGGGCGCAGGCGGTGGTAGGCGTCCAGCACCTGGCGGGACATTTTTGTATCGGCGTAATGACGACCTGCACAGATCAAGACGCGCATGGTGATCTTTCCTTGTAGTGCGTATTGCCATTTATCGACGCGGGCGCAGCAAGCGGATGCACGTACTGTTCAAGGTGCTGGAAAAACCCAGCATGAAGCGCATTTCCACGGCGCTGAGCACGTTGCGCGCGTACAGCCGTACGCCCAGCACCATCACCGCCTTGGCCGCCTGGGCGAGGCCGAACACCAGCAGCGCGCGAGCAGCGTTGTCGAGGTAGCTCATAAGTGTGTTCATTGTCTGTCTCCGCGTGCACTGGCTATCTACCGATAGCCAGCGCTTTCAGGGGCGGTTGATCAGTACCACTGCTTGAAGCGGCGGATGTAGAGGGTTTTCATCAGTTGTGCCACGCAGCAGTAGGCGACCAGGGTGCCCACCAGCCATGGGAAGTACGCCAGTGGCAGCGGCTCCAGGCCAACCATCGCGCCCAGTGGCGAGAACGGTACGTAGATGCCCAGCCCGATCACGATGCAGGTCATCATCATCACCGGCCATGCGGCGTTGCTCTGGAAGAACGGGATCTTGCGGGTGCGCAGCATGTGCACCACCAGGGTTTGCGAGAGCAGCCCCTCGATGAACCAGCCGGACTGGAACAGGGTCTGCATTTCCACGCTGTTGGCCGAGAACACGTACCACATCAGGGCAAAGGTGGTCATGTCGAAGATCGACGAGGTCGGCCCGATCCAGATCATGAAGCGGCCAATGTTTTTCGCGTCCCACTTGCGTGGCTTGGCCAGGTATTCCTTGTCCATCTTGTCCCACGGCAAGGCCAGCTGGGAGATGTCGTACATCAGGTTCTGCAGCAGCAGGTGGATCGACAGCATCGGCAGGAACGGGATGAACGCACTGGCCACCAGCACCGAGAACACGTTGCCGAAGTTGGAACTGGCGGTCATGTTCAGGTACTTCATGATATTGCCGAAGGTCTCGCGGCCTTTCAGCACGCCTTCTTCCAGCACCATCAGGCTCTTTTCCAGCAGGATGATGTCGGCGGATTCCTTGGCAATGTCCGTCGCGCTGTCCACCGAGATGCCCACGTCGGCATCCCGCAAGGCCGGAGCGTCGTTGATGCCGTCGCCGAGGAAGCCCACGGTGTGGCCGTTGGACTGCAAGGTCTTGAGCACCCGCGACTTCTGCAGCGGCGTCAGCTTGGCGAACACCGTGCGCTCCTCGACCCGCAGCTTGAGGGTGGCGTCGTCCATCGCTTCGATTTCCGTCCCCAGCAACGGTACGCCTGGCTCCAGGCCGACCTGGCGGCAGATCTTGCTGGTGACGATGGCGTTGTCGCCGGTGAGCACTTTGACCGCCACGCCAATTTCGCGCAGGGCAGCGATCGCCGGGCCAGCGGTTTCCTTTGGTGGATCAAGGAAGGTCAGGAAGCCACGGATCACCAGGTTGCGCTCATCGGCCGTGGTGTACTGCTTGCGGGCGAGTGCCTGGGGAATGTTGCGGGTTGCCAGCACCAGCACCCGGAAGCCGTCCTCGTTGTAGTCCTGGGCAATCGCCAGCAACTCGTTGCGACGCCGATCATCCAGCTCGACGGCCACGTCGCCTTCCATCACGTGGGTGGAAATGCTCAGCATCTCCTCGACCGCACCCTTGCACACCAGCAGGTGATCGTTTTGCGCGTCCTTGACCACGATCGACAGGCGACGGCGAATAAAGTCGAACGGCAACTCATCCACCTTGCTGTAGGCAAACGGCACCTGGAACTTCGGATTCTGCTCGGAGAACTGTACGACCGCCTGGTCCATCAGGTTCTTCATGCCGCTCTGGTGATGGCTGTTGAGCCAGGCGAGGGTCAGCACTGAATCATCACGGTTGCCAAAGGCGTTGACGTGGTGCTCGAGGATGATCTTGTCCTGGGTCAGGGTGCCGGTCTTGTCGGTGCACAGCACGTCCATCGAACCGAAGTTCTGGATCGCGTTGAGGCGCTTGACCACCACCTTGCGCTTGGCCATGGCGGTTGCACCCTTGGCCAGGTTGGCGCTGACGATCATCGGCAGCATTTCCGGGGTGAGGCCTACCGCCACTGCCAGGGCGAACAGCAACGCGTCGCTCCAGTCACCCTTGGAGAAGCCGTTGAGGAAGAACACGATCGGCGTCATTACCAGCATGAAGCGGATCAACAGCCAGCTGACGCTGTTCACCCCGCGGTCAAATGCGGTTTGCACCCGGGAGCCGACAATCGCCTTGGCCAACGAGCCAAAGTAGGTACGCGGGCCGGTGGCAACCACCACGGCTTTCGCCCGGCCGCTGACCACGTTGGTGCCCATGAAACAGATGTTCGGCAGGTCCAGCAGGTTGCCCTGGTCGGCCGCCGTGGACGTGGCGGATTTTTGCGTCACATCCCCGAGGGTGTCGTACTTCTCTACCGGCAAGGCTTCGCCGGTCAGCACGGCCTGGCTGATGAACAGGTCACGGGACTCGATCAGGCGGATGTCGGCCGGGATCATGTCGCCGGCAGACAGTTGCACGATATCGCCGGCCACCAGGTCGCGCATCGGCACTTCCCGCAGGGTCGGCTTGGAGCCCACTTGCTCGCGACGCAACACCGTGGCGGTGGTGCGTACCATGGCCTTCAAGGCCTCGGCGGACTTGGCCGAACGATGCTCCTGCCAGAAGCGCAGCAGGCTGCTGAGCATGACCATGGTCATGATAATGATGACCTTGGTCAGGTCGGCTTCTTCACCGGCCTGCAGTGGCAGCCAGTAGTCAGTGAAGAAACTGATGGCGCCGAGGGTCAGCAGCACATAGATGAACGGGTTGTTCAGGGCCTGGAGGAATTGCACGATGGCGTGAGGCGGCTTGTCGTGGGCCACCTCGTTGTAGCCTTCACGTTGCAGGCGAGCAGAGGCATCCAGTTCGGTCAGGCCATCCTTGGTTGCCCGGACATTGGCGAGGGTTGCCGAGAGGCCGTTCTGGGCTTCGCGGGCGGCACGCATCGACAGCTTGGTGTCGGTATCCGTGCCGTTTTTCTTGTGCAGTTTCGGGTTTTTTACTGCGCTCATTGTGTGTACTCCTGTCGCCAATTTTTCGACAAAACATACCCGGTACTTACCTGATGACAGGCGAGCGAAAGCATGCCGAGTCGCTGACTTCGCGATCGGTTTAAATAAAGTGTTGGGTAACTTTCTACAGGCCCGCTAACAGCGCGTTAGTTAACTAACGCG
>NZ_JACARZ010000042.1:0-39022 GCF_013386315.1 Pseudomonas sp. P7779
TCAACGAAGACCTGAGCTTCGAAGACTCCCTGCTCTACACTGCCAGCCTGCTCAGCAGCGCCTCGGCCACCGCCCTCGACTGCGGCGAACTGCTGCAAAGCCCCGAGCGGGCAAAGTTGCTGGCGGTGTGGCATTTGCTGGAAATTGCCAAGACCACCGTCGACCGCTCGATTGAGTGTTTGCACCTGCGCAAGGCTTAGCCGCAACCCCGTCAAGCCTGTGTGGGTTTGTGCATCCGGCCAAATCCACACGGCAACGATTGCCCAATCCTCTGGCCAACGCATAGAATGCGAACCGTTATCAATTAAGACGCCCGCGCCAGGATGCCCATGTCGAGCGACCACCCACTGGATCATGCCGCCATCGGCCAGCTCTACCATGCCCATCATTCCTGGCTGCGCGGCTGGTTGAGCCGGCGTACGGGCTGCCGTGAGCACGCCGCCGACCTGGCGCAGGAAACCTTCGTGCGCCTGCTCAATGCGCGCAAGCAGCAAGCCTTGCTGCAACCCCGGGCCTACCTGAGCAGCATCGCCCGCAGCCTGATGATCGACCAGTATCGCCGCCGCGAACTGGAGCGTGCCTATCTGGAGAGTCTCGCGCATTTCCCGCAAGTCGAGGTGCCGTCGGAAGAAACCCGCCTGCTGATCCTCGACAGCCTGGAGCGCATCGACCGCCTGCTGGACCAACTCAAGCCACGGGTGCGCGAAGCGTTTTTGCTGGCGCAACTGGACGGCCTGACCTGCCAACAGATCGCCCAGCGCCTGGGGGTGTCCAAGGCCACCGTGGAGCGCGACCTGGCCAAGGCACTGCATGCCTGTTATCGGTTGCGTTATGCCGAAGGCTAATCCGCCATTGGTGGACCAGGCGATCCAGTGGATGATCAAGCTGCGGTTCAATATTGCCGATGACGCCACCACCGCTGCCTTCGAACGCTGGCTTGAAACCAGTAGCGACCACCAGCAGGCCTGGCAACGGGTCTCGTCGATGAGTGACGAGTTTGCGCAGTTGCCGGCACAGGTCGGCCGCCATGCCTTGCAAGGTGCCCGCCAACGCATCAGCCGCCGTGAAGGGTTGAAGTTGCTCGGGCTGTTCGCCGGTGCCGCAGGGCTGACATGGTTCGGCCGCGACTACACGCCATTGCCCGGCCTGCTGGCCGACTACCGCACCGCCACCGGAGAGCGGCGTTGGGTCGCCCTCGACGATGGCAGCCGTATCCAGCTCAACAGTGCCAGCGCCATCGACACAGTCTTCAACACCGAAAGACGTCTGGTGCAGTTGCGCCAAGGTGAAATCCTGATCGACATGGGCGCCGACGGTAGCGCGCCACGGCCCTTCTGGGTGCAAACCCGCGACGGTTATCTGCGCGCCTTGGGCACCCGGTTCATGGTGCGCGAGGAGCCCCACGGCACCTTGCTCGCCGTGCAAAAAGGCAGCGTCGCGGTATTCGCCGACAGCCATCAGGCCAGCGCACGTGGGGTGATACAGCCCGGCGAGCAGGTGCTGTTTGATCGAAACGGCTTGCGTCCACCCGCCACCACGGGCCTGGATCCCTGGGCCTGGAGCGACGGTGTGATCAGCGCTCACAACATGCGTCTGGACGATTTCCTCGCGGAGCTGAGCCGTTACCGCACTGGGCTGGTGCGCTGCAGCGAAGCGGTCGCCGGCCTGCGTGTGTCCGGGACTTACCAGTTGGACGATACCGATCAGGTCCTGACCCTGGTGGCACAGACACTGTCGGTGAACATCACCTATCGCAGCCGTTATTGGGTGACCGTCGCAGCTCGTGCATGACCTTCCGAAAATAAATGAGGTGAATTCTCATCTTCGCTCGACCTGTAAGGAAAGGCCGATCAACAGGCCGATTCTGTCCACTTCCTTCAGGAGCATTCCGCGGTCATGCAAGCGTTCCCCTCCAAGCGTTCTCCCCTCAAGCATGCGGTGCACGCCGCCCTGCTCGGTGCCTGCCTGAACGGCAGCGCCCTGCCCCTGGCGGTCATGGCGCAAACGCCTGCCAGCGACACCCAGGCCCGTGACTGGAACATCGCACCCGGCCCATTGGCCACGGTGCTCGACCAGTTTGCGCGCCAGGCGAGTATCAGCCTGTCCTATGACGCCAACAGCGTCGCCGGCAAGACCAGCCCCGGCCTCAACGGCGCGCTGGACAGCCAACAGGCCTTGAGCCAATTGATCCAGGGCCAGGGCTTGCAAGCCCAACGCCAGAGCAACAACACCTGGCTGCTGTTGCCGCAAGTCGCGGACACCGGCGCGCTGAACCTGGGCGCCACCACCGTGACCGGCGAACACCTCGGCGTCACCACTGACGGCAGCGGTTCCTACACCACCGGCGCGGTGACCATCGGCAAGGGCGCCCACAGCCTGCGGGAAACACCGCAGTCGGTCAGCGTCATGACCCGCAAGCTGATCGACGACCAGAACATCACCACCATCGATCAATTACTGGAACACACCCCAGGCATCACCACCTACGACTCACCTATGGGTGGCAAGTATTTCTATTCCCGTGGTTTCAAGATGCTCGGCCAATACCAGTTCGACGGTGTGCCGTTGGACATCGGCAAAGACTACGTACAGGCCGACAGCTTCACCGCCAACATGGCGATCTATGACCGGGTGGAAGTGCTCAAGGGCGCGGCCGGTATGCTCAAGGGCGCCGGCACCGCCAGTGGTGCGGTGAACTTCGTGCGCAAGCGGCCACAAGACAAACCCACCACCAGCCTGTCGCTGTCTGCCGGCACCTGGGACAACTACCGCGCCGACGTCGATACCGGCGGCCCGCTCAATGACAGCGGCACCGTACGCGGCCGCGCCGTGGTCAGCCAACAGAACCGTGGCTCGTACATGGACGTCTCCAAGCGCCAGGACCAAGCTGTCTACCTCGCACTGGATGTTGACCTCTCGCCTGACACCACCCTGGGCATCGGTGCCAGCTACGAAGATGTCGATGCAACGCCCTGCTGGGGCGGCGTGCCGCGCTACAGCGACGGCAAGAGCATCGGCCTGAGCCGTTCCACCTGCCTGGGCCAGGCCTGGAACGACTGGCAGAGCCAACGCACTACGCTGTTTGCCGACCTCACCCACCACTTCAACGACGACTGGCAACTCAAGGTCACGGCGGTGAACAGCCGCAACCTGCAAGACATCAAATACGCCGCCAGCCAAGGCACCGTGAAGTACGGTGATCCGGCGCCAACCGCCGAGATGTACGCCGCGCTGTTTGACTACGACCACCGGGATTTCGGACTGGATGCCTACCTGGACGGTAAGTTCGAAGCGTTCGGTTTGCAGCATGAACTCATCATCGGCGCCAATGGCAGCCGTGGCACCCAGGACGATGTCTACGCGATCCGGAGCCTGCCCGACCGGCAAAGTATCTTCCTGCCCAACCACCACTTCCCGCAGCCCGCCGACGATACCTTCTGGCCCAATATGTACCGGGGCGGCACCGTCAAGGAAACCGCCACCCAGTACGGTACCTACGCCACTTTGCGCCTGAGGCTGGCCGAGCCATTGATGGTGGTGCTCGGCAGTCGCGTCAGTTGGTTCGAAAACCGCCGCCAGTCGAATAACCTCGCCTGGGGCGAATGGGCCCTGCAGGATGCACGCACCAAGGAAACCGGTGAAGTCACGCCGTTCGCCGCGGTGATCTATGACCTCGACGACAACCTTTCGGTGTACGCCAGCTACGCCGATATCTTCCAGCCACAAAGCTCCAACGCCACGGTGACCGGCGCTGCCCTCAAGCCCAAAATCGGCGAAAACTACGAGCTGGGCATCAAGGGCGAATGGTTTGAGGGGCGCCTCAACAGCTCGCTGGCATTGTTCCGCGCTATCGAGAAAAACGCCGCCGAAACCGACTACACCACCCAATGCGGTACCTCGGCAGACGGCTATTGCTACACCGACACTGGCAAGGTTCGCGCACAAGGTGTCGAAGCCGAGTTGAGTGGCGAGTTGCTGGAACGCTTGCAAGTGGCGGGCGGCTACACCTACACCCAGACCAGGAATCTCAACAACATCAACAGCGCCGCCATTGGCGCGGTCGCAAACAGCTACGTGCCGCGACACATGCTGCGCTTGTGGGGCGATTATCAGTTGGACGGCACACTGTCGAAATGGAGCGTCGGCACCGGCGTCAACGCCCAGAGCAGCAACTACCGAATTCAAGGCATCAAACTGGAACAAGCCGGTTATGCGGTATGGAATGCGCGGTTGGCGTACCGGGTTGATGACACATGGACGGTGGCGCTGAACGGTAACAATCTCTTCGACAAAAATTACTATCAGACGGTGGGAACGGCCGACTGGGGTAATTTCTACGGCGAACCGCGCAACTTCACTGTCAGTTTGAAAGGCAATTTTTAAGGTTAGTACCGCCTCAATGTGGTGACGGACTCACGTCCTCACCACTCGTCGCTTGTCCCCGAAAAGCCCCGCATCCGACCTCCGTCAAAAAAAGGTTTTCCTCAGCCGCAGGAAATTTCCCAAATTTGTTCCTACACTCCAAAACGCCAGCATTTTGTTCCGGGAAAACCCGGAAATCCGACCAAGACAGTCAACAAACTGTCACGCGGAAGAGCACCTGACGTGTCTAGACCGAAGATCTTATAAAAAAGTCAAAACCTTGACGAGCGACGAAAAGGGAACCATCATTTAGCCATTACCCCGCAAATTCCCTGCAGATAGATAGGTAATTGCGTATTACCCAGCGAAGTAACCGTTCGTCTGGCGCCACTTATAAAGCAAGCCCTGCCTTTATGGATGAGCAGCCGAACAAGGAAGCCCTGGTGTGCAATGAGGGATGTTTTTATGCGCGAGAAGTCGTCAGTCGACAGCCTGTTTTTGACCCGGGCCGGTTTCATTGAGTTCTTTGTTGTTTTCGTAAAATTGATGCACGGCCTCACCGCCGTTTTTCCAGCACTGATCCTGCTGTTTTATCCTGACCCGATGGCCCCCGAACTGCGCGCGCACTTTCTCGGCTTGCTGCTGTTTTTCGCGATCCTGACGATCATTCTGTTCCAGGCCATGGGGGTTTACTCCGAGGAGCTGTTCAGCAACCGCCTGCGGTTTCGCACCATGCTGGTGGCCTGGTCCGCGGCCTTTTGCATCCTGCTGTTCATGTACCAGATTCTGCTGATGTTCCCGCAGTTGAGCCCGCGCAACCTGGCGTTCTGGTTTATCACCAGCCTTGCGTTGTTCGGGCTGGAGCGGATCGTGATGCTGCGACTGTTCCGCAACCTGATGGCCAGCGGCAAATACCTGCAACGCACGGTGATCCTCGGCTTCACCGACACCGCCGTGCACGTGGCCGACCACTTGCAGCGCAACGGCGATATCCGTTCCGGACTGATCGGTTTTATCGACGACCGCACCGAGCGCATCCCCAAGGAACTGAGCAACCTGCCGCTGCTGGGCAACACGCGCGACCTGGAAAAACTGATCCGCTCCGAGCAGGTCAACCAGGTGATGATTACCCTGCCCTGGGCCGCCGAACAGCGGATCAACGGGCTGGTAAAGCGCCTGCGGCAGATGTCGGTCAACGTCATGCTGGTGCCCGACATGGCGGCCCTGCGCTATGGCCACAGCCGTATCACCGATGTCGGCGGCATCCTGATGTTCAACACCTCCCACGTGCCGCTGCGGGGCTGGTCGCCGTTTATCAAGCGCTGTGAAGACCTGATCCTGGCAACCCTGGGCCTGGTGGCACTGTCGCCGATCATGCTGATCACGGCGATTGCCATCAAGCTCGACTCCAAGGGCCCGGTGCTGTTTCGCCAGAACCGGTTTGGCTACAACGACAACGTGATCCGGGTGTTCAAGTTCCGCTCGATGTACGCCGAGATGAGCGACTTCAACGCCGACCGCCAGACCACCCGCGGCGACCCGCGCATCACCCGCGTGGGCCGGATCATTCGCAAGACCAGCATCGATGAGCTGCCGCAGCTGTTCAACGTGCTGCTGGGCAACATGTCGATGGTCGGCCCGCGCCCGCACGCCACCGCGACCAAGGCCGCCGGCGTGCCCTACGAAGTTGCCGTGAGCGAGTACAGCTCGCGCCACCGGGTAAAACCGGGCATCACTGGCTGGGCGCAAATCAACGGCTATCGTGGTGAAACCGACACCCTGTTCAAAATCCAGAAACGCGTTGAGTACGACCTGGAGTACATCTCGAAGTGGTCGGTGTGGTTCGACTTGTACATCGTTTTCATGACGGTCCCGGCCGTCCTTTCGACCAAGGAAGTCTATTGATGAACACCCTCAACGGCTTGATTCCCTGCATCATTTCCGGTGGGTCGGGCACCCGGCTGTGGCCGGTGTCGCGGCAAAACATGCCCAAGCCTTTCATGCGCATGCGTGATGACCAGAGCCTGCTGCAGAAGACGTTCCTGCGGGCCAGTCACCTGCCGGGTGTGGAAAGCGTGCTGACGGTGACCAACCGCGACCTGCTGTTTCGCACCCTCGATGACTACCGCGTGGTCAACAAGGCCCATCTGGCCCTTGACCTGTTGCTTGAGCCGTTCGGGCGCAACACCGCCGCCGCCATCGCCGTGGCCGCCCTGCATGTACAGGAAAACTTCGGCAGCGAGGCGCAGTTACTGATCCTGCCCGCCGACCATCTGATTCTTGATGAAAGCGCCTTCGCCGATGCCGTCACCCAGGCCCGCGAACTGGCGGAGGCCGGCTACCTGGTGACGTTCGGCATCCAGCCCGACCACCCGGAAACCGGCTTCGGCTATATCGAACAAGGCGAGGCGCTGGGCCAGGGGTTCCGGGTCAAGCGCTTCGTCGAGAAGCCCGACCTGGCCACCGCCCAGGGCTACCTGGACGGCGGCAAGCACCTGTGGAATGCCGGGATGTTCTGCTTCAAGGCCGGTACATTGCTGGAGGAACTGGCGCTGCACGCCCCCGCCGTGCTGGACGCCGCCAAGGCCGCCCTCGAGCACGGCCACAGCCTGAACAACAACAGTTGCCGTCAGCGCGAGCTGAACGCTGAAGGTTTCGGCGCGGCGCCCGACATCTCGATCGACGTGGCGCTGATGGAAAAATCCGCGCAAGTGGCGGTGGTGCCCTGCGACATCGGCTGGAGTGATATCGGTTCCTGGGACGCGGTGCGCCAACTCACCCCCAGCGACGCCAACGGCAACCAGGTCAATGGCCAGGCGATCCTGCATGACGTGCACAACTGCTACATCGACTCGCCCAAGCGCGTGCTGGGCGCAGTGGGCGTGCGCGACCTGATCGTCGTCGACACCCCGGATGCGATCCTGATTGCCGACGCCAAGCGCAGCCAGGACGTGCGCTACATCGTCGCCGAGCTCAAGCGCCAGGACCATCCGGCATTCAGCCTGCACCGCACTGTCACCCGGCCGTGGGGCACCTACACCGTGCTGGAAGAAAGCAGCCGCTTCAAGATCAAGCGCATCGTGGTCAAGCCCCAGGCCTCCTTGTCCCTGCAAATGCACCATCACCGCAGCGAGCACTGGGTAGTAGTCAGCGGCGCGGCGATGATTACCAACGGCGACCGTGAATTCCTGATCAACGCCAACGAGTCCACCTACATTCCGGCCGGGCACAAGCACCGCCTGACCAACCCCGGCATCATCGACCTGGTGATGATCGAGGTGCAGAGCGGCGAGTACCTGGGCGAAGACGACATTGTGCGTTTTGACGACATCTACGGCCGGGCTCCGGCCGAAGTGAAGAAGTGATGCGTACCGCCCTGATCATCCCGACCCGCAACGCTTCCAGCCACCTCGACCGGCTGCTGCCGGCGCTGCGCATGCAAACCCTGCAACCGGACGAAACCCTGGTGGTCGACAGCGCTTCCAGCGATGACACCGTGGCGCGTTTTCGCGAGTTCGGCGTACGGGTCGAAGTGATCGATGCCAAGGACTTCAACCATGGCGGCACCCGCCGCTGGGCCAGCGAGCAAGTCGACGGCGACGCGCTGATCGTGATGACCCAGGACGCGATCCCCGCCGAACCCGAGACGTTCGCCAACCTGGTGGGCGAACTGGAACTGGACCCGCTCAACGGCGTCGCTTACGGCCGCCAGTTGCCGCACCCGGATGCCGGCGTGCTGGGCGCCCAGTCACGCCACTTCAATTACCCGCCGCAAAGCCGCAGCAAAAGCCTGGCGGATGCGCCGGAGCTGGGGATCAAGACCTGCTTCAGCTCGGATTCGTTTTCGGTGTACCGGCGCAGCGCCCTGCAAGCCGTCGGTGGCTTCCCCGCGGATGTGATCGGCAGCGAGGACGCCTACGTCGCCGCCCGCATGCTGCTGGAAGGCTACAAGGTGCGCTACGCCGCCACCGCCCTGGTCTATCACTCCCACGATTACCGTCTCATGGATGAGTTTCACCGCTACTTCGACATTGGCGTTTTCTACGGCCGCGAGCCGTGGATCCGCCAGGCTTTTGGCGATGCCGGCGGTGAAGGTAAACGCTATGTACTGGCCGAGCTTCGAGCGTTACGCGAAGCCGGTGCATTGCACCGCGTACCCGAAGTACTGGTGCGCAGCGCGTTCAAATTGCTCGGCTACCGGCTGGGCCATCTGGAGCGCCAGCTCCCCCTCGCCCTCAAGCGGCGCATCAGCATGTTCCCCGGTTATTGGAGGTGAGCATCATGACCTACAGGAAGACCCCTTTGATGAAACGAACCTTGCTCGTCCTGGCCATGATGGCATTGGCCGCCTGCAATACGCCCGCGCGGATCGTCGCGCCCGATGGCAAGACGGTGGACGAGGGCAAGCAGGCCCTCGATCGCATGGCCCAACTGCCACCGGCGGTGGAGCGGATCCGCATCGGCGACCAGTTGCGGATTGTCCGCGATGCCGGGGAAATGCCAACCCTGTCGGCGTTCAACGTCAGCACGATTTACGAGCTGACGCTGTACACCGTGCAGAACGACGGCAAGATCAACTATCCCTTCCTGGGGCCGATCCAGGTGGCGCGGCGCACGCCGGCGGAAGTCGCCGCCGAGCTGAGCCAGAAACTCGCGCCGGTGTATCGCGAGCCTCGGGTGACGGTGAACATCAACCAGGCGCCGGGCAACACGGTGATCGTCGGCGGCGCGGTATTAAACCCGTCGGCTGTCTCCATCGCCACGGCCCCGACCATGGAGCAGGCGATTCTCGGTGCCGGCGGCGTGAGCTCGGTGGGCAACGCGAGCATGGTCGCCCTGCTGCGTGAAGATGGCCAAGGCGTCTACCACGCCTACTTCCTCGATTTCAGCCAGTACCTGAAGAACGGCGCACTGGGCCGCAAGCCCGTGGCGCTGCAACGCGGTGACGTGGTGTTTGTACCCAAGTCCAACGTCGGCGAACGGATCCAAGGCGTGGACACTTACCTGAACCAGCTGATTCCCTTCACCAAATCCATTGGTGTGGGCTACAGCTACACCACGAACCACTAAAGGAGCGACATCCCATGATCGAGATCCGTTCTTTTCGTGATCTTCTGCGTCTGTTCTTCATCTTCAAGCACGAGTTCAAACTGGCGGCGATTGCCGCGCTGGTGATCATTTTGCTGGGGGCGTTCCTGCTGCCGGCCAAGTATGAATCCACCGCGCGATTGCTGGTAAAACCAGGGCGTGACTCGACGATGCCGATCGAGGTCGACAACCGTCAGCCAATCGTCATGCCGAGCACCCAGCGCGACCCGATTGTCGACGAAGAGCGCCTGCTGACCGGCCGCCCTATCGTGCGTGCAGTGGCCGAGCATTACCTCGACGTGATGGACAAGATGCAGCCGCCGGAAGGCGTGTGGAAGCGCACCAAGTGGTACGTCAAGAAAGGCATCAGTGCCGTATTTGACGGTGTGCGAGTGGTGCTGGAAACCGTTGGCATCGTCGAAGAAACCACCCCGGTGGAACGCCTGGCGAAAAGCCTGGAGAAAAACTTCGAAGTGACCCACGCCATCGGCTCTACGGTGATGGACATCAGCTTCCGCTGGGATGACCCGCAAATCGCCCAGGCGGTGGTCAAGGATTGGGTCGAGACCTACATCGACGAGCGCACCCAGGCGTTGGGCCGCAAGAGCCTGTATGCGTTCTATGAAGGCCAGGTGTCTTCCAGCGCTGCGCAGATCAAGAGCTACAAGGAGCAGATCCTCGCGCACTTGAACGACATCGGCGCCTCGAGCATCACCGATCGCCTGGAAGACTTGTCCGAGCGGATCAACGTGCTGCGTGGCGAGGTGTTCAACTCCACTCGGCTGATCGCTTCCTCCGACGTGGCGTTGCAGAGCACCCGTGACCAACTCAAGGGCCAGCCCAAAGAGGTGACCACGGTTCGCCAGATCGCGTTGAACCCGCAGCAACAAGACTTGCGTCGCCTGCTGAACCAGAAGCTCCTGGAAAAAGCCGACATGATGCGTACCTATACGGATAACGCGCCGCCGGTCAAAGCCCTGGACGCTTCGATCCGTGCCATGCAGGCCCAGGTCGCCGGTGAAAGCGACACGGTGCAAAGCTCCGAGAACCGCGCGCCGAACACCCTGGAAATCCACCTGCAACGGGTACTGCTGGATGAGACCAGCCGCAACCAGTCGCTGCGTACACAGTTGGTGCAACAGCAGAAGCAACTGACTGAACTGGAAGCCCAGCGCAAGGACGCCCTGGCCATCGAGCCGGAACTGGCGCGCCTGGCCCGTGAGTTGAACGGCACCGAGAAAAACTACGCGCTGTATGTCGACAGCCTGGAAAAATCGCGGATCGACCGCGAACTGGACAAGAGCCAGATCAGTAACATCGCGGTGATCGAAGAAGCTACCCTGAACCCTGGGCGCGTCTTCCCGAAAACCCTGCTGATGCTGTTGCTGGCGATCCCGTTCTCCATCGTGGTCGGCTTGCTGGTGATCTACCTGTGCTACCTGCTGGATCAACGGATCCACGACGGCGGCCTGGTGGAAGGCAAATTCGGCCTGCCACTGTGGACCACGCTGCCGGAGCTGGACACCAGCACCGCGCAAAGCACCAACGCCTTCAACGCGAGCATCTATCGCCTGTATGGGTTGCTGCCGCTGGAGCGTATTGCCGAACAGGGCCTGACCCTGGGGCTGACCTCGGCACGGCACGGTGAAGGCGTGAGCTTTATCGTCGAGCAGTTGCGCCAGTTGCTGGAAGAGAACGGCGTGCGGGTGCGGATCGGCGGGGTTGAGCCGGCGATTCCGGGCCAGGTGGTACTGCTGGATGCTTCGGCGCTGCTGGACAATCGTGATGCGTTCATCAACCTGCGCCGTGCCGACCTGATTGCGCTGGTAGTGGAAGCGCAAAAAAGCACGGTACCGGTGGTGGAACACGCACTGTCGATCCTCACCACGGCGTTCGGCAAGGTCGATGGCATTATCATCAACCGCCGCAAGTTCGAGGTACCGGTCAAGGTGCTGAAAACCATCGCCAAATACCGGGGTTCGTTCTGATGCGCATCGCCCTGCTCGCTCCCCTGCCGCCGGAAAAGAACGGGATCGCCGACTACGCGAACCACTTCAAGACGGCACTGGAGCAACTGGGCGTCGAGGTGGCTACGCCCTTGACGGGCGTGGTCGGCAGCACGGCGGCGATCAAGCAAGCCATTGCCGGTTTCGACTGGCAGGGTGTTGACCTGGTCCACGCCGAGCTGGGCGGTGGGCGGCTGGGGGAGTTCCTGGCCCTGCGCGAATTGCGCAAGGCCTACCCCGCCCTGCCGTTGACCGCCACGGTGCATGACCCGGAACGCATGGTCTGGCGGCGCGAGCAATTGCCCTTTCCGCTGAACCTGCTGGAATCCTTGCCCAGCCCATTGCCCCAGGCGGCAGTGGTGCTGGCCGATCCCTTGACCCTGCGCGAAGAACGTCACGTCGCCCAGGGCCTGACCCGGCTGGTGACCCTCACCCGCCTGGGCGCCGACTGCCTGACGGCGCGCATGCAATTGCCCGCCGGCAAGGTGGCGGTGATCAACCACGCCAACCTGGATATCCCGCCGGTGGCCTTGCCGCCGCTGGACACGCTGCACCTGTTGTATTTCGGTTTTATCTACCGTGGCAAAGGCATCGAAGACCTGTTGCAGGCCCTGGCCGCCGTCTTCGAAAAAGCCCCCGAATTGCGTGACCGTGTGCGCCTGACCCTGGCCGGTGGCACTGCCGCCGAAATGGCGTTTGGCACAGGCGGCAATTACCTGGAGCAGTTGAACAGCCAGATTGCCGAACTCGGCCTGGCAGGCTCCATCGACTGGCGGCTAAATTTGCCGGCCAGCGAGATCCCGCAGACGATCCAGGCGCACCATGTGATGGTGCTGCCGTATCGCGAATCGAAAAAGCTCGGCCTGCTGGGCCGCCAGCGCGGCACCAGCGGCGCATTGTCCTGGGCTGCCGCCTGCGGACGCGGCGCGATCACCTCCGATGCCAGGGCGTTTGCCGAGGAAGTCGCCAGCGGCAATGGCGCCATCTATCCACAAGGCGATGTAGCCGCCTTGAGCGAACAACTGCTGCGGCTCGCACGCAACCCGCACATGGCCACGGACTGGGCCGCACGCGCCGCCGCCATAGGCCGTGAACGGTTGTGGCCAGTGACCGCGCAGAAGTTCGCGAGCCTGTTTGAGCAAACCGTTGCAGGAGGCAACCATGGCGCGTAAACGGACTTACCTCGCTACCCTCGCAGTCGTCGCTGCGCTGGGTTTGACCGCCTTTCTCTGGGGCCGCCCGGCCGATGCCGAGAGCCATGTGCTCAAGGGCAGCAAAGAGGTCGTGTGGAAGGACTTCCTGGGGGTGAACGCGCAGTTCCTGTGGTTCAGCCCCGAGCGTTATCAGAAGCAGATCGACCGCCTCAAGGCCCTGGGCCTGGAGTGGGTGCGCCTGGACCTGCACTGGGACCAGCTGGAAACCGCCGAGAACCAGTACAACGTCGCGACCCTCGACGAACTGGTGAACAAGCTGCAGCAGAACCAGATCAAGTCGGTGTTCTACCTGGTGGGCTCGGCGAAGTTCGCCACCACCGCGCCCGCCTCCTCGCCGTACCAGGACCAGTTCCCGCCCAAGGACCCGAATATCTTCGCCAACCGCATGGCATTGCTGGAACAGCGTTACCCCAGCGTGGACGCGTGGCAGGTGTGGAACGAACCGAACCTGCTGGGGTTCTGGCGCCCCGCCGCCGACCCGGCCGGCTATGCGAACCTGTTGCAAGTCACCGCCGCCGCGTTGCGGGTGGTGAACCCGAACAAACCGGTGGTGGCCGCCGGCATGGCATTCTTCAGCGAAATGCCCAACGGCCAGAACATGCTCGACGGGCTGCTGCAACTGGGCGTGCCGAGCCTGAATACCGTCATGTCCTATCACCCCTACACCCAATTGCCCGAAGGCAACACGCCGTCGAACCTCGACTTTGTCGAAAAAACCAGCGCCCTCAACCAGAAACTGCGGGCAGCCGGGGTGAATACCCTGTGGAGCACCGAGTGGGGCTGGTCGACCTACAAAGGCCCGAAAGAGGTGCAGGACTTCATCACCACCCAGGGCCAGGCCGACTACATCGTGCGCCGCGTCGCGCTGATGAGCGCGCTGGATTTCGACAAGATCTTCCTGTTCACCCTGAGCGACCTGGACCAGCGCGCCAGCGTGCGCGACCAGAGTTATGGCTTGCTCGACATCGACGCCAACCCCAAGCCGTCGTACACCGCGCTGCAGAATTTCCTGCAGGTGAGCGGGCCCAAATTGACCCCCGGCGACCCACCCACCGCCGATCAGTTGCCCGATGGCCTGTTCAGCATCGGCTGGTCCCGTGCCGACGGGCGCAAGGTGTGGTTCTTCTGGTCGGCCCGTGGCGGCAGCGCGCACTTGCCGGGCATGACCACCGCCACCTTGTATGACCCGTTGCGCGGCACCGAAACACCGTTGAGTGGCACCAATGGACTGGACGTACCGGTCAAGCCGAACCTGCAAATTCTGTTATGGGATTGAAGCCACCCATGCGCATCCTCTGGATCCTGCCCTACTCGCCTTGGCCCGCTACCAGCGGCGGCAAGACGCGCCAGTTTCATTTGCTGCGCAGCCTGGCTGCGCGCGGGCATCGGATCACCTTGCTGCTGCACGACAAACATGCGGTATCGCTGACGGATCGCCACGTGCTGGAAGCCTTTCTGGAACAGGTGATCATCCTCCCCCGACGCCCGCTGCGCAGCCTGAAGACCCTGCTGGCCGGGCTGTTTGCGCCGTACCCGTTGCTGGCCAGTGTGAATGGCCTGTCGGGTGAACTGCAGGACACCTTCGAGCGCTTGCTGACCGAGCATTGGGACGTGGTGCAGATCGAACATACCTACACCTTCCAGCCTTACGAAGCTGCATTGGCCCGTCGCTCCCAGCCGTTTGTGCTGACCGAGCACAATGTCGAATCGTCCCTCGGCGCCGCGACTTACGACCGCCTGCCCGGCTGGGCGTTGCCGTTCATACGCTACGATCAATGGCGCTACGGCCGCTGGGAACACCGGGTGATGCGCCAGGCCGCGCAAGTGGTCGCCGTGACCGACGCCGACGCCCAGACCCTGGCGCAGATTGCCGGCAAGCCGGTACCGGTGGTGGTCAACGGGGTGGATTGCGCGCACTTCGCTGCTGCCCGGCCCGACCCGACGACCCGCCGCGTGCTGTTTCTGGGCAACTACGAATACGCGCCCAACGTCGATGCCATCGAGTGGGCACTGGATGAGATCCTGCCGAAAGTGTGGGCCCGCTGCCCCGACGCACGCATGAGCGTCTGCGGTTTCGGCATGCCGGAAAGCTGGCGCGAACGCTGGCAGGACGGACGCATCGAATGGCAGGGCTTTGTCCCCAACCTGCTGGCCCTGCAATCGAGTTGCTCGGTGTTTCTGGCACCGTTGCGCCATGGCGGCGGCTCCAAGCTCAAGGTGCTTGAAGCCCTGGCCGCCGGCCTGCCGCTGGCGAGTACCGACCAGGGCGTGTCCGGCCTGGACCTGGTGGAAGGCCTGGATTACCTCGGCGGCCAGACCGCTGAAAGCCTGGCCGACGCCGTGGTGCGCCTGTTGCAACAGCCTGAAGTCGCTGCTCCCATGGGCGAAGCCGGTCGCGCTTATGTGCGCCGTGCCCATGACTGGAGCGTCGCCGCCAGCCAGCTGGAGCAGGTGTACGCGCAACTGTCGCCCCAGAGCCAAAAGGAGCCGGCATGCGCATAGGCCTCGATTACCGCACCGTCGGCACCTCGCCGCAATCAGGCATCAGTCGCCAGGTGTACGCCCTGGAAGATGCCCTGCGCACCCTGCCCGGCATCGAGCTCGAACGCTTCAGCGTCGCGCCGCTGGGGGATGAGCTGCGCCTGAACGTGCATTGCCCGGACTGGGGCTGCGCCAAGACCGCCATGCACCAGCCGCACCAGCGCCTGCGTTTCGAGGCGGGCTACCTGCCCAAGGCGCTGCGCAATGAGCATATCGATGTGTACATCAGCACCTTCAATATGGGCCTGCCGCTGCCGCCCAAACCCCAGGGCCTGCGCACCGTGGTGCTGCTGCATGACCTGTTTCAGATCACCCTGGACAACTATCACGCCAACCGCCTGAAGGCGCTGATCTACAAGGCCAGTGATCGGCTGTCGATCACCTATGCGGTGCACACGGCAGACCGGGTGTGGACGCCTTCGCAGTACAGTGCCGACGAAACCGCGCGGCTGTTTCCCAAGGCGGCAGGCAAGATTCGCGTGTTGCCCAACCAGGTGGTGGGTTTTGTCGGACTGCCGGCGGACCTCTCGGCCCGGCAACTGCCCGAGCGCTACTGGCTGCTGGTGGGTACCCGGGAATTGCGCAAGAACGTGCCGTTCCTGGTGGACGCCTGGCAGCAAGCGCGCAGCCAGTCGCCGAGCGTGCCGGAACTGGTGCTGGTGGGCAGCCTGGAGCATTTGCCCGAAGCACAACGCAACTACCCGGGGATACGCGCCTTGAGCGGCGTATCCGACGCTGAATTGCACGGGCTCTACCGCAAGGCCTTGCGCCTGTGGCAGCCTTCCTACGCGGAAGGCTTTGGCTTGCCGGTGATCGAAGCCCTGAGCGTCGGCACTCCGGTGGCGGTGGCCAGCGGTACCTCGCTGGACGAAATCACCCCGCCGCTGGCACCGCGGTTTTCACCCACGGACGGCGCGGCGCTGGTGCAATTGATGCTGCACCTGGCCGACCAACCCGTCGAACAACCACCTGAACAGTTACGCAGTTGGGCCGAACGCTTCAACCACCAGGCCTACCGTCGGCGCCTGGCCGAACTGATCGAGGAATTGAATTGAGAATCTCACTGGGTAGCCTCGTCGCCATCGTCTTCGGCCTGCTGTTTGGTGGGTTGATCCTGTTTCTTTCCCCGGTCAAGGCCGTGCTGGCAGTGATCGGCCTGGCCGCTGCCGTGACGATTCTGCGGTTCCCGTTCTGGGGACTGCTGCTGTTCGCCCTGGTGGCGACGTTCATGCCCTACTCCACCCTCAACCTGGGGATTCGCAGTACGGTCAGTGAGGCGCTGATCGCCCTGACCTGGGCGGCGGTGATCTGGCACGGTTTCCTCTCGCGCCTGCCGGCCGCCCCACCGCTGTCGCGGCGCCCTACCGACCGCATGTTGATGTGGCTGATGATCTTCACAGTGGTGCCGTTTATCGTCGGCCAGGTCAGCATCACCGCCGAGGCCAGCGGCGTGGCGAACTGGTTGCGTTGGCTGCTGAACCTGTCGGTGCTGTTCCTCGCCGCCAAGCTGCTGGTTGAACAGAAGAACCGCGAAGCCCTGGTGATCGCCTTGTTGCTGGGCACACTGGCGATGCTGGTGATGTCCATCGGTGTATTTATCCGCTCGCGCTCGGCCTCGGGCATGTTGCCGATCCTGACCCTGATGAACTACGGCAGCCTCGACACCCTGTCCCTGGGCCTGGGTGCCATGGCCTCGCGGATGGGTTCGCCATGGATGCACCCGAATGCCACCGGCGGGATCATGGCGCTGCTGCTGCCATTGGCGTTCTGCTACGGCATCACCAACACCGGCTGGAAACGCGGCCTCGGCCTGGGCGTTGCCTGCCTGGGTGCGGCGGCCCTGCTGTTGGCCAGTAGCCGGGGGGCGATGGTCAGCCTGGCGCTGGTGCTGATCTGGATGGCGTCGCGCCGGGTGCCGTACACCGGGCGTTTGCTGATGATCGGCGTGGCGTTGGCGGCGGCGCTGGTAGTGTCGTATCCACCGCTGCAGGAACGCCTGGCGACGATCTTTTCGGCGCAGAACGCGAGTACGGAAGTGCGCTTTGACGAATACCGCATGTTCCCCCAGGCCGTGGCCAGTTACCCGCTGGGCATTGGCTTCAAGGTTGACCCTCCGGTGCCGGGTACGCATCTGCTGGGGATTTCCAACCTGTGGCTGAATTTCGTCTATAAGACCGGGGTGATCAGCATGCTGCTGTTTATCGCGGTGACCTGGCGCTGGTGGCGCGAGTCCCGTCCGGAAATCGGCCCGATCCGCCTGACCAAGGACAATGCGATCTGGCTGGGCAGCACGGCGGGGATTCTGTCGGCGCTGGTCAGCGGCTTTTTTGACCACTACTTCAGCTTCGCCCTGGTGATGATTGCGCTGTTCTGGCTGATGGTGGGGATCAACGTGCTGGAGGCGCGGCGGCTGTTTCCGGCGCGTCTGCCAAAGGTCAAGACCGTGGCGCATCGCAAGCCTGTGCTCGATAGCGTCGGGCCCTAGGCATGCTCGGATCGGCGTTCTGGTTGACCCTGGCAACCTTGCTGGGGCTGTGCCTCGGGTTTGCCCGTGAGTGGTTGCTGGTGGCGGCGTGGGGTGCGGGCGAGCGCAGCGATGCGTTCCTGATCGCGCTGTTCTTGCCCGAAGCGTTGCGCATGTCCCTGGCCGGCGGTGTGCTGAGTGCCGCCGCCCTGCCGCTGTACCTGCAACGCAAGGACGGCGAGCGCCTGGACTGGCTGGCGGTGTTGTTCCCGGCGCTGTTGCTGATCGCCCTGGTGACCAGCCTGCTGCTGACGTTGCTGGCGCCATGGCTGGTGCATCTGCTCGGCCCGGGGCTGGCGGCGACGGCCACCAGCCTCGCCAGCAGCAACTTGCAGATTCTCGCCTGGAGTGTGCCGGGGCTGATGCTGCATGCGCTGTTCAGTATTCCGCTGCAGGCCAGCGAGCGCTTTGTGGTCGCGGGGCTCGGTTCGTTGCTGTTCAACCTGCCGCCGGTGACCTACCTCGCCCTCGCCGGTACCGCCACGCAACCGCACTCGCTGGCGTTGGCCTGCCTCACCGGCAGCCTGCTGATGCCCCTGGCGCTGTTGCCGTCGATGCTGCGCCTGGGCTGGCGGCCGTGGCGGCTGCGGGCTTCGACATTGGAATTGCGCGAGCTGGGCGCACGCATAGGCCCGCTGCTTTTAAGCAACGGTGCCAGCCAGGGTTTGGCGCTGATTGAACGGCTGGTGGCGTCCTTGCTGGGTGAAGGTGCGGTGACCTGGGTCAACCTGGCCCGCAAGCTGATGAACTTGCCGTTGATTGCCCTGATGAGCCTCAACCAGGTGCTGCTGGGCATGATGAGCCGGCGCCAGGGCGACGAGCGCCTGGCCCTGCTCAAGCGTGGCCTGGAAACCGCCAGCCTGCTGACCTTGCCCGCAGGCGTCGGCCTGGTGGCGGCGGCGCCGAGCCTGGTGGCGTTGCTGCTGCCCAAGCAGTCGTTGGATTCGCCGTTGCCGCTGCTGCTGGCCTGGTTTGCCGTGCCGCTGGTGTTCGGCGCCTGGAACGCCCTGCTGGCGCGTTATGCCTATGCCGCCGGCGACACCCGCCAGCCGCTGCGTTGCGAGTTGCTGGGCAGCCTGGTGAACGTGCTGCTGCTGGGTGTGCTGCCGTTTGTGTTTGGCCTGGCGGGCATTCCGCTGGCCGCCCTCGCCGGCGTGCTGTGCACGGCGTTGCTGCTGATGCAACGCCAGGCCTTGCTCGGCGCCCTGCCCTGGAAGGGGCACTGGTTGCTGAGTGGGCTGGTGATGGGCTTGGCGGCGTTGGTGTTGTTTCGGGTTCAAGGTATTTGGCTTCAGCTGGGGTTGAGCACCCTGGCGGGGGCCGTGGTGTTGCTGGGCATGGGCCTGTGGCTCAGGCCGTGGCGCAAGGCAGATTTATAGAGTGGGAGCAGTCAGGTGAAAAAACGCTGGATTCAAATGGATATTGCCAAGGGCATTGGCATCCTGATCATCGTGTTCGGGCACAGCTGGTTTGTCGCCAGTTCCCTGGACTTGCTGTACCCGCTGCTGGCGGTATTTATCCTGCCGTTGTTCTTCTTTCTCTCCGGGGTGTTCTTCAAGCCTGAACAACCCTTTGTCGAGATGGCGGTGCGCAAGGCCGATGCACTGCTCAAGCCGTTCTTCTTCACCATGCTGGTGTACATCCTGATCCGCGACCTGCTGCGCGGCCAGGCACTGCTGCCGGACATCGGCGGCGTGCTGTATGCCTCGGTGGACACCATTCCATGGCAGGCGCTGTGGTTCCTGCCGCACTTCTGGGTGGCGATTCTGTTCGGCTGGGTGATGTTGCGGCTGATGCAGCGCCTGGGCCTGTCGCTGGCCATGAGCTGCGTGGTGATCACCCTGCAACTGATGCTCGGGATCTGGACCCTGCCGTGGTTCTGGCAGGTACCGGTGACCGTCGGCGGGCAGACCTGGACGATGCCGGGGCTGCCGTTCAGCATTGATGTGACGTTGATCAGCAGTACCTATTTCATCTTTGGTTACCTGCTGCGGGACGTGCTGCGTCGCCACCAGAGTTCGTTGCTGACGCTACTGGGCGCCATGGCGTTGTTTGCGGTGGTGTTCATCTACAGCTGGGACACCATGGACCTGGCACAGCGGCGTTACGACCACTGGCTGTGGACCAGTTTGCTGGCGGTGATCGGCGTGTATGTATGCTGGGCGCTGGCCGGGGTGATGATGGTCTCGGGGCTGCTGACGCGGGCGATGACGTACATCGGGCAGTCAACGTTGATTCTGTTGATCTTCCACGGGGAAATTCAACACAAGACGGTGGACTTGATGGAACGGTTCGGGCTGCATCCGCTGCTGTCGGCGAGCATCGGGCTGGTGGTGGCGGTGGTGGTGCCGTTGATGATCGGCGAGGTGATCAAGCGGGTGGCCTTCCTGCGGTTTTTCTACTTCCCGTTCCCGGTGCGCAAGGCACCGGCGGTGGCCGGTGAAAAGCCTGGAGCTTGAGGCGTGATGTGGGAGCTGTCGAGCTTTAGCGAGGCTGCGTGGCATCACCGCGGTGTGCCTGAATTACCGAGGTGATGCTATCGCAGGCAAGCCAGCTCCTACAGAAAAACGCTCAATCATCCAGTGCCGGTTGTGGCGCTGGATGCTTGGAGTTCTTGCCGGCCTTGGCGCCAGGCTTGCCTGCTGCAGGGGCAGCGGGCTCAGGTTCGGCCGGGGCGGCAAGGTCCTTTTCAGCCTGGGGCATCTGATCAATCGCGCTGAAGAAATCCGCCAGGCTGAGGGTGTCGGGTGGCACGGTCTTCTCGAGTTTTTTCTCGCCGTCCTTGCCCACCAGGATCACCTTGGTACCACTGCCGGCGCCCAGCTTGAGTGCGCGGATCAGCGCGTTGGTTTCAGGCGGTGCGAGCTTCTTGTTGTCCTTCGCGTCCTTGGCAAACTTCTCGCCTTCAGCGCCGATGCTGCCAAAGGACACGGTGTACAGCACCATGTTGCGCTCTTCAAAGGACTGCTTGTTGGCAGGCTCGTCCAGCTGTTTCTTGAGGGTGGCCAACGTCGGGTTGCCGGAGTCGAGCTCCACCACCACCAACGGACGGGACTTGCCCAGGTCCTGCTTGAGCGGATTGAGATCATCCGCGGCCAACAGCGGCCCCGTAAAAGCCATCAGGGTAGCCAGGGTCAGCGACCGGATGAGCATGCACACCTCCTTTGAATTCCATGCAGGGTTCTTGAGTTTCATGTCTGCGACAGTCAAATTCAAGGATGATTCCTACAACAACTTCAGAAAGCGTAGGTCAGGACGCCCGCGACGCAAGGCGTTTAGCCACCTTACGCCTCATTGTTTCTTTTGATTGCGGATGCTCACGACGGCCAATGCCGGGCAAATACCGGCGCTACGTTTGGGTGGGCATCCACCTGCGCCAGCACCCGGGCAAACTCAGGCCGCGACTGTTGCAGCGCGTCCCGCCCGCCTGCCCAACGCGACACCGCCGCAGCCATGATCGCCAGTGCATTCGGAACCTGCGCCGGGGTGAACAGTTGCTCGGCAAATTGATCGGCAAACACCTCCCAGGCCCTATGCAGGCGGCGACGGGTGCCGCTGATCAGCTGTTCATGCTGCTGCGCATCGGGGCTGTCGGTCCAGCGTTCCGGATAGTCGATGATGCCAATCGCCGAGTAACAGTTGGCGGCGATGTACACCAGGCCACGAATGACTTGGGCGGGCTCCTCGGGCAGCAGCCCTGAGGCGGGAAACTGCAGGCCCAGGTGAATCAGGATCGCCGCGCTTTCCGTCAACACGCTGCCATTGGGCAGTTGCAGAGTGGGGATTTGCTTGAGCGGGTTGATCCGCGCCAACGCCTCGTTGCCCACGCGGTCTTCCCAGGAGCAGGCGTCGACCTGGCACCACTCGACACCGCAACGCTGCAGGGCAATTTCGATGATGCACGAGCCGGTGCCTTGGGTTCCGTAAAGGGTGTACACAGTGCCAAGCCTCCTGACAGTGGATTGAGGTGTTAGGCTAGGCCGTTCATTCGTTCAACGGGAAGCCATCATGCACAGCAAACGCGTCACGATCGAAGACTGGGACGGCGACGGCGCCATTCGCCTGCCAGACGAAGCCTTGCAGGAACTGGGGCTGGATGTGGGCGACACACTGTACATCGTCGAGACCTATGTGGGCACGCAAAAAGGCTTTGTGCTGTCGACCACGCCGAAAATTGCCGACCGGATGGATGAGTTGGTGGAAGAGCTGAGCCATAAGCCCTAGCGAGCCAGCCTGGCTTGCAACCCCGCCTTCACCTGTGGCCATTCCGGATCAATGATGCTGAAGCGCACCGAGTTGCGCTTGCGGCCATCGGGCATGATGCGCTCGTGGCGCACGATCCCTTCCTGTACCGCGCCGAGGCGCAGGATCGCGGCCCGGGATTTTTCGTTGAGTTCATCGGTGGTGAACTGCACCCGCACGCACTCCATCACTTCAAACGCGTGGGTCAGCAGCAACAGCTTGGCCTCGGTGTTGACCCCGGATTTCTGCACCGACTGGCTGATAAACGTGTGGCCGATCTCCACCTTGCGATTGACCCGGTCGACCTTCCAGAACCGGGTGCTGCCCACCACTTCACCGGTGTCGCGGCGCACGATGACAAACGGCATCACGGTGCCCGCCTCACGCCCGGCCAGGGCAATGTCCACGTACTTTTCGACGGTGTCGGGCCCCGGCACGTTGGTCACCTTGAGGTTCCACAACTGCCCGTCGGCAGCAGCCTGTACCAGGGCGGTGGCGTGTTCGCGTTGCAGGGGCCGGAGTTCGACCGTGGTGCCGGTCAGGGTGATTTCAGTCATGGGAGGGCTGCGCTGTCTGGTGGTCGTCAGTGGCCAAGATTGCAGGCTCTCGCCACCTCAAGGCAAGCCGTTTCAGAACAAGCCCATCTGGCCGCCCACCAGGGTGCCGAAGTCATCGTTTACAAACGGCAAGATCGCGTCCGCCACCGGTTGCAGTTGCCGGGTGACGTAGTGGTCGTAGTCGATCGGTGCCTGGCGCACTTCCAGCGGTTCGGGGCCGTTGACGCTGATCACGTAGCTGATCCAGCCACCGTTCTGGTACTGGCGCGGGCGGCCCTGGCGGTCGTTGTATTCGTCGGCCAGCCGCGCGGCGCGCACGTGGGGCGGTACGTTGCGCTCGTAGTCGCCCAGTTGCCGGCGCAGGCGCTTGCGGTAGATCAGCAGGTCGTCGAGCTCGCCGCTCAAGGTGCGACGTACGTAGTCGCGCACATAATCCTGGTGGGGCTGGCGGTGGAAGATGCGCTGGTAGAGTTCCTGCTGAAATTGCCGGGCCAGGGGCGACCAGTCGCTGCGTACGGTTTCCAGGCCCTTGTAGACCATTTCTTCGCTGCCGTCGGCACGGGTGACCAGCCCGGCGTAGCGCTTTTTGCTGCCCTCTTCCGCACCACGAATGGTCGGCATCAGGAAGCGGCTGAAGTGGGTTTCGTATTGCAGTTCCAGGGCGCTTTGCAGGCCGAACTCATTCTGCAGGCGCTCGCGCCACCAGGTGTTGACGTGCTGCACCAGGTCCAGGCCGATGCGCGTCGCGTCTTCCTGGGAATGGGGGCTGCCGAGCCAGACAAAAGTCGAGTCGGTATCGCCGTAGATCACCTCATAACCCCGGGCTTCGACCAGCTCGCGGGTCTGGCGCATGATCTGGTGGCCGCGCAGGGTGATGGACGATGCCAGTCGCGTGTCGAAGAAGCGGCAACCACTGGATCCGAGTACGCCGTAGAAGGCGTTCATGATGATCTTCAGCGCCTGTGACAGCGGCGCGTTGTGTTCGCGCTTGGCCACTTCGCGGCCCTCGGAAACCCGCGCGACAATCGACGGCAGGCAATGCCGGGTGCGGGAAAACCGCGCACCGCGAAAGCCTTCCACCGACTCGCTGTCTTCGGGGTGACGCAGGCCTTCGATCAGGCCCACCGGGTCGATCAGAAAGCTGCGGATGATCGACGGGTAGAGGCTTTTGTAGTCAAGCACCAGCACCGACTCGTAGAGGCCCGGGCGCGAATCCATGACAAACCCGCCGGGGCTGGCCTGGGGTGGTTTGTCTCCCAGGTTCGGCGCGACGAAACCCTGGCGGTGCATCAGCGGCATGTACAGGTGCGTGAACGCTGCCACCGAACCGCCGTTGCGGTCTGCCGGCAAGCCGGTGACGCTGGCTCGTTCGAGGAGGAATTTCAGCAGCTCGGTCTTCTCGAAAATCCGCGTGACCAGCTCGCAGTCCTTGAGGTTGTAGCGTGCCAGCGCGGGCTTGTCCTCGGCGAACATGCGGTTGATTTCGTCCATGCGCTGGTACGGCGTGGAGATCGATTTACCTTCGCCGAGCAAGGTCTGGGCGACGTTTTCCAGGCTGAAGGATTCGAAACTCCAGGTGGCCGAGCGCAAGGCTTCGATGCCATCGATGATCAACCGCCCGGCCGCTGCCGCGAAGTAGTGATTGCGGCTGCCGTGTTCGCGCCAGCCCATGGCATCGCCACCACGGCCCAGCAGCAGCGGCACGTTCAGGCGTTGCGCGTGTTCGTGCAGCACGCGCAGGTCGAACTGCACCAGGTTCCAGCCGATGATCGCGTCGGGGTCATGGGTGGCGAGCCACACATTCAGGCGTTCGAGGAGTTCGGCGCGGGTGTCGCAGTAGTCGAGCTTGAAGTCCACCGCATCGGTGTTGTTGGGCGGGCCGAGCATGTACACCTGGCGCTCGCCGCAACCTTCCAGGGCGATGGAATACAGGTCGCCCTGGGCGGTGGTCTCGATGTCCAGCGACACCAGCTTGAGGGGCGGGCGGTAATCCGGCGCGGGTTTCATCTGCGCCTCCACCAGCATGCCGCCCTCGCCCGCTTTGCCGCCGAACAACACCGGCGCGGTGATGAAGCGCTCCATCATGTAGCGATCGGGCGGGCGCACATCGCCTTCGTAGACGTCGATGCCGGCTCGACGCAGGCGCTTTTCCAGGTCCATCAATTGGCGATGCTGTTTGGTGTAGAGGCCCAGCACCGGGCGATGGTGGAAGTCGCAGAGCGCCAGGTCACGCAACTCGATACCGCGCTCGCCCTTGAGCTGCAGCTCGGCGGGCTTGCGATGGGCTTGCGGTATGAACATCACGGAGGTCTGCACCGGCAAGCGCACGAACCTGGGGCCTTGATCGGTAGCCAGCCAAAAGCTGACCTCCGTGCCCGCCGGGGTGTCGCGCCAATGCCGGGTCAGGACAAACCCCTGCTGTAAATCCACCTTGCCACACCTCAAGAATCACTTTCAGGGCGTGATTCTACTCGGCCTGTGCCACGGCGCGGCGATTTAACCGAAATGGCCTACGTATACGGAGAGAGTAATCTCACAAACTTGTTGCAGAACATTAATGACAATTACTATCATTCGCACCGGAGTCGTATCCGCGCAGCGAGGACGCGCAACGTTGTTGCCCTTTTCCTCACATTGACGGTTCGCCGTCAGGATCGACCATGCCCACTTCCACCCGTTTGGCTGTGCCGTTTCGCCCTACCCTGCTCGCCCTTTGCTGCTCCCTGAGCCTCGCCGCTCACGCCGCCACTCCAGAAACCCCGCAGGATGCGAACAACAGTCAGGACGGCAAGGCTCTGGAACTGGGTGCTACCACCATCAGCGCCGACGCGGCCACGCCCAACGCCCTGCCCCCGGTGTACGCCGGCGGCCAGGTCGCCCGCGGCGGGCAACTGGGGGTACTGGGCAACCAGGACATCATGGACGTGCCCTTCAGCATGTCTTCCTACACCGAAAAATTGATCCGTGACCAGCAGGCCGAGAACGTCGGCGATGTGCTGCTCAACGATTCGTCCGTGCGCCAGGCGTCGGGGTACGCGAACCAGGCCCAGGCCTTTGTGATCCGTGGCCTGCCGCTGAACGGCGATGACATTTCGTTCAACGGTCTGTACGGCATCCTGCCGCGCCAGATCATGTCCACCGACGCCCTGGAGCGGGTTGAAGTGTTCAAGGGCCCCAACGCCTTTATCAACGGCGTGACGCCCGGCGGCTCCGGGATTGGCGGCGGTGTGAACCTGCAACCCAAGCGCGCCGATGATGTGCCGTTGCGGCGTTTCAGCACCGACATCAGCAGCGATGGCCGGGTCGGCGAGCACCTGGATATCGGGCAACGTTTTGGCGAGGACAATCGTTTTGGCGCACGGGTGAATATTTCCCAGCGCGAAGGCGACACCGGGATCGATGACGAGAGCCAGCGTTCGAAGCTGTTTGCGGTTGGCCTGGACTATCGCGGTGATGCGCTGCGTTTGTCGGGAGACTTTGTCTACTCGAAACAGCAGATCAATGGCGGGCGCAACACCGTGTTGCTCGGCCAGAACCTGACCCATATCCCCAACGCGCCTTCGGCCGACACCAACTACGCGCCGAGCTGGGGCACCAGCAGCCTGGAAGACACTTTCGGCATGTTGCGCGCCGAGTACGACCTGAACGACAACTGGACCGCCTACATCGCGGGCGGCGCCAAGCACACCAACGAGATTGGCCGTTACTCCTCGGTCACGTTGAATGACACCCTGGGCAATGCCACCGTCAGCGGCTCGCGCATCGCCCACCAGGAGGACAACACCAGCCTGATGGCGGGCTTGAATGGCAAGTTCCAGACCGGCGCTGTCAGCCACAAACTGAACTTCGGGTTGACCGGGATCTGGGCCCAGACGCGCAACGCCTATGACTTCGACCTCAACGGCCATGCCAGCAATATCTATAACCCGGTGGACGTTGCCGAACCGGTCAAGGGCAGTTTCGTCGGCGGCGACCTGAACGATCCGGGCATCACCGCCAAGACCTTCGCCCGCAGTGCAGCGGTCTCGGACACCCTGGGCTTTATGGATGATCGCTTGCTGGTGACCGCCGGGTTGCGCCGCCAGGAACTGGTGGTCCAAGGGTATGCCTACGGGTCGGGCCCACGTAACGCCGATTACGACAAGTCGATCACCACACCGGTGTACGGCCTGGTGTTCAAGCCGTGGGACCACGTGTCGTTCTATGCCAACCATATCGAAGGCTTGGCCCAGGGCCCGACCGCACCTCAGAACGCCGGCACCGCACCCATTACCAACGCCGGCCAGGCCTATGCCCCGGCGCGCTCGAAACAGACCGAAGCCGGGGTCAAGCTCGACATGGGTACCTATGGCGCAACCCTGGGTGTGTATCGCATCGAGCAACCAACCGACGGTTACTCACAACTCAGCGCCGACGGCTTGAGCGCCACCTATGTTCGCCAGGGCGAGCAAGTCAACAAAGGCGTTGAGCTCAACGTGTTCGGTGAACCGATCGCCGGCCTGCGCCTGCTGGGCGGCGCAACCATCATCCACACCGAAGTCCACGGCACCCAGAACGGCGCCAACGACGGCAACCGCGCCATCGGCGTACCGACCTTCCAACTGAATGCCGGCGTGGACTGGGATGTACCAGGCCTGCAAGGCGTGACAGTCAACGGACGAATGCTGCGCACCGGCGGCCAATATGCCGACGCGGCCAACAACCTCAGCCTGCCCGCCTGGAACCGCTTCGACGTGGGCGCCCGCTACACCTTCAAGGTGGACCAGCGAGACGTCACCCTCGGCGCCACTGTGGAGAACGTCGCCAATACCAAGTACTGGGAATCGGCACTCGGCGGCTACCTGACCCAAGGTGACCCGCGCGTGGCCAAGCTGTCGGCCAGTATCGACTTCTAACCCTAGTCAATGTAGGAGCTGGCTTGCCTGCGATGCAGGCACCTCGGTGTGTCAGATGCACCTCGGTGATGCTATCGCAGGCAAGCCAGCTCCTACAGAAAGCAGATCTGCCTGCACCCGGGTTGTTTGCCGGACATTGGACAGCCGAACGCCAACTGCGTAGTTTCCCAACCACTGCGCACAAGGACCCCGGCATGTCCCCCGACCTCACTTCCATCGAGCTGTTCCTCAAGGCGGTCAAGCTGGGCAACCTGTCCCGGGCGGCCGAGCAATCCCATCTCTCCCTCTCTGCCGCCAGCCGACGCCTGTCGCTGCTGGAGCAGCACTTCAAGGTCGCCCTGCTGACCCGCACCTCCACCGGCGTTTCACCGACGGCAGCCGGGGAAGTATTGGCCCAGCATGCACAATCGATCCTGCGGGCCGTGGACGGCATGCACGCCGATCTCGCCGATTACGCCAAGGGCGCCACCGGCCGGGTTTGCCTGTACGCCAACAGTTCGGCGATGAGCCAGGAACTGCCGCGCCAACTGACCCAGTGGAACACCTTGCACCCGGGCATCCGCCTGGATATTCGCGAGGAGCGCAGCCGGGAGATCCTCCAGGCCGTGCGCGAGGGCGTGGCGGATGTCGGTATCGTCACCACCCGCCCCAGCGAAGAGCTGCGGTTCGAGCCCTACTGCCAGGACCGCCTGTGCCTGCTCGTGCCCAATGACCACCCACTGAAAATGCGCCATGCGCGCTTCGAGGATTTGCTCGGCTACGACTTCGTCGGCCTGGAAGACAACGCCGCCATCACCCCGTTGATTACCGAGGCCGCCGCGGCGATCGGCATGCCGTTGCGGCTGCGGGTGCAGGTGCGCAGTTTCGAAGCAGTGTGCCGCTTGATCGCCGCCGGCCAGGGTGTGGGCGTGTTGCCACAGGGCGCGGTGCAGATCTTCCGCAAGGAGATGGCCTTGCGCTTTATCGAAATCGACGACAGCTGGGCCGACCGGCAGATGTACCTGTGCATGCGCAAGGAACAGCCGTCACTGACGAGCCTGGCACTGTTCGACTACCTGAGCGCCAACCCTGCGTAAACCTTTGGCCTTCGAATTTTGCGAAGGCCGATTCCACAATTAGCAATTCCCCTGTTGTCACAGCTGTGCCAAGAATGCCCCCGCCAGACCTTCCTATAAAAACAAGACAGGAGACACGGCGTGTCCCAATCCCACACCCGCCCCACCCACCGCATCGCCGTGATTCCCGGCGACGGCATCGGCCGCGAAGTGGTGCCCGAAGGCCTGCGGGTACTGGACGCTGTCAGCCGGCGCTTCGGTATTCACTTTCACTTCGACCACTTTGCCTGGTGCAGCGAACACTACCTGGCCCACGGCACGATGATGCCCGACGACTGGGCCGAACAGATCGGCAGCCATGACGCGATCTTCTTCGGCGCGGTGGGTGCGCCCGACATCATTGCCGACCACACTGCGGTGTGGGAGTCGCTGCTGAAGATCCGCCGCCAGTTCGATCAATACGTGAATATCCGCCCGGTGCGCCTGATGCCCGGCGTGCCCTGCCCGCTGGCCGGCCGCGTGCCGGGGGACATCGACTTTATCGTGGTGCGGGAAAATACCGAAGGCGAATACTCCAGCGTTGGCGGCCGCATGTGGGAAGGCACGGCGCGGGAAATCGCGGTGCAGGAGTCGATCTTCTCCCGCGAAGGCGTGGACCGCGTGGTGGACTACGCCTTCAAACTGGCGCAACAGCGCCCGCGGAAAAACCTGGTGGCGGCGACCAAATCCAATGGTATCTCGATCACCATGCCGTTCTGGGACGAGCGGGTTAACGAAGTTGCCCGGCGCTACCCGGACGTGAAGACCGCCAAGTTCCACATCGACATTCTGTGCGCGCACTTCGTGCAGCATCCCGACTGGTTCGATGTGGTGGTGGCCTCCAACCTGTTCGGCGACATCCTTTCCGACCTCGGCCCGGCGTGCACCGGCACCATCGGCATTGCGCCGTCGGCCAACCTCAATCCGGAGCGGCGCTACCCGTCGCTGTTCGAGCCGGTGCACGGTTCCGCGCCGGATATTGCCGGGCTCGGTGTCGCCAATCCCATCGGGCAGATCTGGTCGGCCGCGCTGATGATCGAGCACCTGGGCGACGGTGATCCGTTTTATCAGGAAGCGGCGGCAGCCATCGTGTCCGCCATCGAAACGGTGCTTGCCGAAGGCCCGCGAACCCGGGAAATGGGCGGCAGCGCCAGCACTGTCGAAGTGGGTCGCGCCATCGCCGAATGCGTCGCAGGGAACAGGAGCTGAACATGACCAACGCACATTACATCGCCAACCAATGGCTGGCGTCGACCTCGCTGGAAGACATTCCGGTGATCGACCCCAGCACCGGCGAAACCTATTCGAGCATCGCCCGTGGCACGGCCGCCGATATCGAGGCGGCGATCAGCGCGGCGCGCCTGGCACTCGGCGAAACCTTCGACGGCCCGTGGGGCCGGTTGTCTGCCGTGGAGCGCAGCCGTTTGCTGGCCAAGCTCGGCGTGGCGGTGCTGGAACATCATGAAGAGCTGGCGCAGATCGAGGCGCGGGACACCGGCAAGGCGCTGAAAGTCGCCCGCGCCGATGCCACCGCCCTTGCCCGCTATTTCGAATACTACGCGGGTGCCGCCGACAAACTGCACGGCGAAACCCTACCGTACCAGGCCGGCTACACGGTGTTGACGGTGCGCGAACCCCACGGGGTGACCGGGCATATCATCCCGTGGAATTACCCGATGCAGATTTTCGGGCGCAGCGTCGGCGCCTCGTTGGCGGCGGGCAATGCGTGCGTGGTCAAGCCGGCGGAAGATGCCAGCCTGTCGTTGCTGCGCCTGGCGGAAATCGCTGCCGAGGTTGGTTTTCCAGCCGGCGCGATCAACGTAGTCACCGGTTACGGCTACGAAGCCGGCGCGGCGTTGTGTGCACACCCGGGCATCGATCACATTTCGTTCACCGGCTCCACCGCCACCGGTACTGCCGTGTCGAAAGCCGCTGCCGAACGCCACTGCCCGGTCACCCTGGAGTTGGGCGGCAAGTCGCCGCAACTGGTGTTCGCCGATGCCGACCTGGATGAAGCGTTGCCGGTGCTGGTCAACGCCATCATTCAGAACTGCGGGCAAACCTGCTCCGCCGGCAGCCGTTTGCTGGTGGAACGCAGCATTTACGAAACCCTGCTCGCACGCCTCAGCCAACGTTTCAGCGAACTGCGCGCCGGGCCTTCGGCGCTGGACCTGGACATGGGCCCGCTGATCAATCAGAAGCAGCTGCGCCTGGTGCGCGAGTTTATTCGTCAAGCCGAACAGGAAGGGATCACCGTCGCCGCGCGCGGAACGGTGGTTGCCGAGGCCGGCAGCGGCGGGTATTTCCAGGAGGCGGTGCTGTTTCGCGATGTGCCGCCTGACAGTCGCCTGGCGCAACAGGAAGTGTTCGGCCCGGTGCTGGCCGTGATGCCCTTCGATGATGAAGCCGAAGCGATTCGCCTGGCCAACGGCACCGAGTTCGGCCTGGTGGCCGGCGTGTGGACCCGCGATGGCGCACGGCAAATGCGCCTGGCGCGCACCCTGCGTTGTGGCCAGGTGTTCATCAATAACTATGGCGCCGGTGGCGGCGTTGAATTGCCATTCGGCGGCGTGAAGGCCAGCGGGTATGGACGGGAAAAAGGCTTCGAGGCGCTGCTGGGCTTTACCACCTTGAAGACCATTGCGATCAAACACGGTTGATTCCTCACAACAACAAGAACGGAGAACACACCATGCGTTTAGCCAATAAAGTCGCGATCGTCACCGGCGCCGGCTCGGGGTTTGGCGAGGGCATCGCCAAGACATTTGCCCGCCAGGGCGCCAAGGTCATCGTTGCGGACATGAGCGCCGTGGGCGGTCAGCGGGTGGTCAATGAAATCGCCGAAAGCGGCGGCCATGCGCATTTCATCGAGGTCAACGTGGCCAACGATGAAAGCATGGGCGCCCTGCTGCGTGGCACTTTGGAGCAGTTCGGCGGCCTGGATATCGTCATCAACAACGCCGGTACCACCCACCGCAACCGGCCGATGCTGGAAGTCGACGAAGCCGAATTCGACCGGGTGTTTGCGGTCAACGTCAAAAGCATCTTCTTGAGCGCCAAGCATTTTGTGCCGCATTTTCGCGGCCAGGGCGGCGGCGTGTTCGTCAATATTGCCTCGACGGCGGCGATCCGCCCGCGTCCGGGACTGGTCTGGTATAACGGCAGCAAGGGCGCAGTGGTGGTCATGAGCAAGACCATGGCGGCGGAGCTGGGGCCGGACAATATCCGCGTCAACTGCGTGAACCCGGTAGTGGGTGCCACGGCGTTGCTCAGCGAATTCATGGGCGTACCGGACACCCCGGAAAACCGCCAGAAATTCATGGCGACCATTCCCCTGGGGCGCTTTTCCACCCCGCAAGATGTGGCCAACGCCTGCCTGTACCTGGCGTCGGACGAAGCGGCGTTCATCACCGGCACTTGCCTTGAAGTCGATGGCGGGCGCTGCGTGTAACTCACTTTCACAGGGACCGGAATTGCTATGTGTGATCTTCATAATAAGAACGAGCCGAACACCCGCGAATTGCTTGAAGGCCTGCCAAAGAACTGGGGTAAATGGGGCCCGGACGACGAAGTCGGCGCCCTCAATTACCTGACTGAAGCCGAAGTACTGCGGGGCGTGGCCTCGGTGCGCCAGGGCAAGACCTTTACCCTGCAAGTGCAGATCGGCCACCCCGACGGCGACCCGATGTGGCCGGCGCGCAACCCGTCGATGCGCTTCAACACCCTCGACCACAGCCATTACCACTTCGGCAAACAGCCGCACATGACCGGTGGTGCGGCGTATTCCGATGACGTGATCTTCATGCAGCTGCAAGGCTCGACCCAGTACGACGCCCTCGGCCACGCCTGGTACGACAATCAACTGTGGAACGGCTACGACGCCCAGACCACCGTTGGCGGCATGGCCAAGGCCAGCGTGCTGGCGATTGCCGAACGCGGCGTGGTGGGCCGTGCGGTGCTGATCGACATGGCCCGCCATCGCGGCAAGAAGTGCCTGGGCCGGGGCGAAACCTTCAACCACCTGGACCTGCTCGACGCCGCCAAAGCCCAGGGCGTGACCATTGAAAAACGTGACATCCTGATCATCCGCACCGGGTCCATGGGGGCGTTTTATGAGCTGGGCAAGACCGAGTTCTTCAAGGACCTGATGGAGCCGGGGCTGACCTACAGCCGGGAGCTTGTGGAGTGGTTCCACGAGATGGAAATCCCCAATCTGGTGACCGACACCATCGCCAACGAAGTGATCACCGACCCGGTGTCCGGGGTGCAGATTCCGCTGCATTGCGCGCTGATGCGCAACCTGGGGATCGCCTTCACCGAAATCGTGTTGCTGGAGGAACTGGCCGCCGATTGTGCGGACGACGGCCAGTGGAAATTCCTCTACACCGCCGCCCCGCTGAAGATTGTCGGGGGCAGTGGCGCACCGGTGAATCCGGTGGTGATCAAGTAGCCGTTCCGTCTCAGTGGCGAATTTGCGAATCGCGAACGCGCCACTAGACTCAAGGCTCCTCTCACATGGAAGTCCACTCAATGAATGTATTGCGCCCTCTTCGCCAGGCAATTGCCCTGGCAACCCTGCTGTCTGCTGGTGCCCTGACGGCACATGCTGCCGATATCCCGTTGTCCAAGTCGCTGGAAGCCGATGAGGTGACCACCAAGGTGCTGGAGGTGGATGCCGCCAACCATCAGGTGGTGCTCGAAGGTGCCGAAGGCCGCAAGGTGCATGTGCAGCTCAGCGACCAGGCCAAGGACCTGGGCAATCTCAAGGTAGGTGATCAGGTCAAGGTGCTGGTGACCCATTCGGTCGCCGCCGTGCTGGACACCGACATCGACAAGAGCGCACCGGACGCCACCGAGAAGACTGGCGTCTTGCGCGCCACCGCGGATAACCCGAACCCGGGCGGTGCGGCCTTCCGCCAGGTACAGGTGCAGTTGAAGATCACCCACATTGACCTGGCGAAAAACCAGGTAACCCTGGAAAACCCGGCGGGCCAGAGCAAAGTGCTGACCGTGGAGAAACCGGAAATTCGCGCCGGCCTCAAAGACCTCAAGGTCGGCCAAAGCGTGTTGGTGACCTACACCGATACCCTGGAAATCAGCACCGCCCACGAAGGCTGATGAATGCGGCGCCCCATCAGCTCACGGCTGATGGGATTTCGCCAGATAGTCTTCGATGTTGTTCATCTGATCATCCCAGCCTCGGGAGTTCTTCTTGTAGGCCTTCTGGCGGCGAACGTCCGGGATCCCGTCAAAACCTGACTCCACCACGCGCAACAAGATGCCTTCGGCGTGATCCTCAAGGGTGAACTCCACCAGCGTGGGGGTTTCGGCGTCGTAATCCACATCCTTGTCTACGGCGTAGGGATGCCAGCTGAAAGAGAACCGCGTCTGTGGTTCAAGCCGCTCGATCCTTGCCTTCCACACCACGTGCTCGTAACCGGGATAGGTGATCGGGGCTTCAATGGCCCGGCCCTGGGCAAACTGTTTGCCCTTGAGGGCGATGCCAAACCAGCTGCCGAATTGCTCGGCGTCGGTCAGTGCTTCCCAGACCCGTTGGCGTGGAGCGTTGAGCAGGACTTTACGTTTGATTTCATTTGATTCGTGCATGAGACACCTCCTGTATTGACAGTAGGCGACATCGACCAATGCGCAACCTTTGAAAAGGGATAGGGCATGACGGTGTCATGCCCTTGTGGCGTCAAACGTGGGGATCACCCGGTGCCTTGCTGGGGGTCGCGTATTGCGGCTTCAAGTGGCCTTCCTGATCGAGCAGCCAGGCGTCCATGATCTGGCGCACCACCGGCCCCGCCACTCGGCCACCGGCCTCGCCGTTTTCGATCATCACCGAAATCACGATCCGCGGGTGCTCCGCCGGGGCAAAGCCGACGAACAAGGCGTTGTCGCGGTTGCGCTCCAGGGTCTTGAGACGGTTGTAACGCTCGCCCTGCTTGATCGCCACTACCTGCGCAGTACCAGACTTGCCAGCAATCCGGTACTGCGCACCGGCTGCAGCCGCCCGGGCGATACCGCGTGGATCGTGCATTACCAATTGCATGCCGTGGTTGACCTGCTCCCAGTCGCGTGGGTCTTTGAGCACCACGTTGGGCATCGGGTTTTCATCCACCGGCGGCACGCCATTGATGGTCTTGGCCAGGTGCGGTCGGTTCCACACGCCCTTGTTGGCGATCAGCGCAGTGGCCTGGGCCAGCTGCAACGGGGTGACCTGCATGTAACCCTGGCCGATGCCGAGGATCACGGTTTCACCCGGGAACCACGGCTGGCGCCGGGTAGCGCGCTTCCAGGCTTGGGACGGCATCAGGCCGGCTGACTCTTCGAACATGTCGAGGGAGACTTTCTGGCCAAGGCCGAACTCGGCCAGGTAGTCGTGCAGGCGGTCGATACCCAGCTTGTGGGCCAGGTCATAGAAGTAGGTGTCGTTGGAGCGCATGATCGCTGCGTCCATGTCCACCCAACCATCACCGCTGTGGTTCCAGTTGCGGTATTTGTGGTCGAAATCCGGGAGTTGGTAATAGCCCGGGTCGAACACCCGGGTCTGGGCGGTAACCACGCCGCTGTCGAGGCCAGCGATGGCGACTTCCGGCTTGATCGTCGAACCCGGCGCGTAGAGCCCGCGCAGCACGCGGTTGAACAGCGGACGGTCGAGGGAGTCGTGCAGCGCGGCGTATTCCTTGAAGCTGATGCCGGTGACAAACAGGTTCGGGTCGAAACTTGGCTTGCTGACCATCGCCAGCACTTCGCCAGTTGCCGGGTCGAGAGCAACCACCGAACCACGGCGGTCGCCGAGGGCTTCTTCGGCAGCTTCCTGGAGTTTGACGTCCAGGCTCAGCACGATGTTTTTGCCGGGGATCGGGTCGGTGTGCTTGAGCACCCGCAGGACGCGGCCCTGGGCGTTGGTTTCAACTTCTTCATAGCCGACGTGGCCATGCAACTCGGACTCGTAGAAACGCTCGATCCCGGTTTTACCAATGGACTGGGTGCCCCGGTACTCCACTGAGTCGAGGGCTTTGGATTCTTTTTCGTTGATCCGGCCTACGTAGCCAATGGAGTGGGCAAAGTGCGCACCCAGCGGATAATGGCGGACGAATTGCGGCTCGACATCCACGCCCGGCAGGCGGAATTCGTTGACGGCCAGCACGGCGATCTGCTCTTCGGTCAGCTCGTAGAACAGGGTGACGGGCACGAAGGGATGACGGGCTTGCTTGAGCGCCTTATCAAATACGCCACGGTCCTCGGCGGGCAAATGCAGGAGGCTGACGATAGCGTCCAGCTCTCCTTTGAGATCGGTGGTGCGCTCGCGGGTGATGGTCAGGTTGTAGCTGGGACGGTTGTCGGCAAGTACTACGCCGTTGCGGTCATAGATCAGGCCGCGGGTCGGTGTGATCGGCAGGACGTGGACGCGATTGTTTTCGGAAATGGTGGAGTGGTAGTCGTACTGCACCACCTGCAGGAAGTACATCCGACCTACCAGGGCGCAGGTAATGCCGATTACCAGCAGCGCGCAGGCCAGCAGCCGCTTGTTGACCAGGCGGTTTTCTTTTTCGTGATCCTTGATCGGTATTGGTTCAGGCATTTCTACAGCATCTCGTTGAATAAGGTCGACGCCGCTTCCTGCGGAGGAAAAATCAGTCCTTGTGAAAATGTGCTGCACCATACCAAAAATGCAGAAACACTTTGCATCGATTTCCCTGAACGGTGTGCTAATGGAGCCTGTTCATGCACTTTGGTTTGAGCCGTTGACCTTATTCATGCGTTTTTATGCTGACGATCAGCTCAGGATCGACTTGGGCTCCAGGAAGGCTTCGAGGCCGAATGTGCCGTACTCGCGGCCGATACCCGATTGCTTGAAGCCACCAAACGGCGCTAGAGGTTCATGGGCCAGGGTATTGATCAGCACTCGGCCAGCGTCTATACGGCTGGCCAGCCTGCGGGCGCGTTCGGGATTTGAAGACAGGATGTATGCCTGGAGGCCGTAGGGTGTGTCGTTGGCGATGGTCAGGGCCTCTTCCTCGGTTGCGTAGGTAATGATCGAGAGCACCGGGCCGAAAATCTCCTCGCGGGCGATGGCCATTTGGTTGGTCACCCGGCTGAATACGGTTGGTTTTACGAACCACCCGGCTTTGATGCCCTCAGGCAAACCGCGACCTCCTGCCAATAGGTGGGCGCCCTCCTCGATCCCGATCTGAATGTAGCGCTGTACGCGCTCCCACTGTTTTTGGCTGACCATGGGGCCGACCGCAGTGGCTGGGTCACGAGGGTCGCCGGCTTGCACGTTGCCCACCTCGTCGATCATCAGCGCTTCGATTTCTTCCAAACGACTTTCGGGTACCAGGATTCGAGTGCCGGCGATGCAGGCCTGGCCGCTGTTCATGAAACCGGCCTGAAGGGCCATGGGCACGGCCGTCTTGAGGTCCGCATCATCGAGAATCAGCACCGGTGATTTGCCGCCCAGCTCTAGGGTCACGCGCTTCAGGGTCTCGGCGCCGGTCCGCAGGATTGTTTTGCCGACAGCGGTTGAACCGGTGAAGGACACTTTCGCGATGTCGGGATGGGCGCTCAACACGGCGCCTACGGTTTCGCCACGGCCAGTGACGATGTTGAATACACCAGGAGGCAAGCCTGCGTCATGCAGGGCGCGGGTGACTAGCGAGGTCTGGATTGCGCTCATTTCACTGGGTTTGATCACGGCGGTACAGCCGGCGGCCAACGCTGCAGCGAGCTTGCCGCAGATAAAACCGGCGTTGCTGTTCCAGGGTGTGATCAAGCCGGCCACACCCAGCGGCTGCATGACCACCTCGGCGATGCCAATGCGTCGGGAGAAGTTGTAGTTCTCCAGTACTGAAGCGGCATCTTGCAGGACGCTGGCTGCATGCCTGGCCATCCACCGCGCACGGGATATTGGGGCGCCGTACTCCTCGATAATCGCGTCGGTAAGTGCGTCCTCAATGGATTCAACTGCGGCGTGAAGGCGTTTGAGATAGTCGATGCGCACATCTTTAGAGCTATGGGAGAACTCGGTAAAAGCTCGCTTGGCGGCAGCGATGGCATCCAGGGCGTCTTGTTCATTTGCCAATCGAAACTGGCCGATACGCTGACCTGTTGCAGGGTTGAACAGGTCAAAAAGCTCTTCGCCATGGGGCGTCACAAAGGCGCCGTTGATGTAAATCTGGTTGATGTATTGCATAGGTCCTCCGGGACGCTGAGCTAGTGCGTCCTACGGTAAGTCACTATGATTAAGCTGATAAGCCGTACAAATCGGCATGAGTTGATGAGCGATTCAGGACAATGAATACATCCGGGCTGAATGAGTTGGAAGCGGTGCTGGCAGTGGCTCGGCATCGCAGTTTTCGTGCAGCGGCGACCGAGTTGAATGTGTCGACATCGGCGTTGAGCCACTCTATCGCGGGGCTTGAAGCGCGGATGGGGGTGAGGCTGTTCAATCGCACCACGCGCAGCGTGTCGTTATCTGAAGTGGGCGCGGAGTTTGTCGAAACCATTACCCCTGCACTGTTGAGCATTCGCACGGCCTTGGAACAGGCAGGAAATCGCAGCGCAGAACCCAGCGGTACCTTGCGCCTAAATACCTCGGCGGGGGCGGCAAAGCAGGTGATGCCGTTGCTGCTGGAGTATCTGCGACGTTATCCACGGATGAAATTGGATATCGTCACTGAGGGGCGGCTGGTGGATATCGTCGCGCAGGGGTTTGATGCGGGGATTCGGCTCGGGGGTACGGTTCCTCAAGACATGATCGCAGTCGATATCAGTCCGGCCCAGCGTTTTTCGGTATTGGGCAGCCCGGACTATTTTGCTCTCAACCCAGTTCCCGTCAGCCCCATGGATCTGCGGGCCCATCAGTGTATTCGCAGCCGGATGCCCAGCGGTGCGATCTATCACTGGGAGTTTGAGCGACATGGCGAAGCGCTTGCTGTCGAGGTGCAAGGGGTTTTGACCCTGGATAATCCGACTCTGATGCTCGAGGCTGCCAGGGCGGGACTAGGCTTGACCTATCTTACGGAATGGAATGCCGCTGCCGATTTAGCGAACGGGACGTTAGTGCGCGTACTGGAGGAATGGACGCCGTCTTTTGACTGCTTGCGCCTCTATTACCCAGGTAGGCGCCATGTGCTGGCCGGGTTAAGGGCACTGATTGAGTTGATCAGGGAGCAAGGCTTTTAACCAGGCTGGATCTTTTTTACGGCCAACAGCTCTCTCCCCGTTTTCCGACCGCCCAAAACAAAACCCCTGACTGCATAAGCAATCAGGGGTTCTGGAATTTAATCTTGACGATGACCTACTCTCACATGGGGAAACCCCACACTACCATCGGCGATGCATCGTTTCACTGCTGAGTTCGGGATGGGATCAGGTGGTTCCAATGCTCTATGGTCGTCAAGAAATTCGGGTACTGAGTCGTGGCCAGCTGGCCTCGCTTCAGCAAATTGGGTATGTGATAGCCAGGTGTTTGCAAGATCTCGAACTTT
>NZ_JACARZ010000043.1:0-45368 GCF_013386315.1 Pseudomonas sp. P7779
ACCATAAGCGGCCGTTACCTAAATAACGGATATGTACTCAAACAAGATCAAGCATTCCCCGCCAACCTCAACCGAGCCGCCTGAGTAAAATCCAACATCCGCTTCAGCGGCCTAACCGCCTGCGGAATCACCGAAGGCTCAACAAAAATCTCATTACTCCCCTCACGCAAGCACTGCAGCGTACGTTCCAGGGTATTCATCGCCATCCACGGGCAATGCGCACAACTGCGACACGCCGCCCCATTCCCCGCCGTCGGCGCCTCGACAAACACCTTGTCCGGGCACAGCTGCTGCATCTTGTAGAAAATGCCGCGGTCGGTGGCCACGATAAACGTCTTGTTCGGCAACCGCTGCGCCGCCGCAATCAACTGGCTGGTAGACCCCACCGCATCCGCCAACTCAATCACCGAAGTGGGCGACTCCGGGTGCACCAGAATCGCCGCGTCCGGGTACAACGCCTTCATGTCCTCCAACTGCTTGGACTTGAACTCCTCGTGAACGATGCACGCACCATCCCACAGCAACATGTCTGCACCCGTCTGACGCTGGATATAGGTGCCCAGGTGCTTGTCCGGCCCCCAGATAATCGTCTCGCCGTTATCCATCAGGCTTTCGACAATCTCCAGCGCACAACTGGAAGTCACCACCCAATCAGCACGGGCTTTCACCGCCGCCGACGTGTTGGCATAAACCACCACGGTGCGCTCAGGGTGCTGATCACAGAATGCCGAGAACTCATCCACCGGGCAGCCAAGGTCCAGGGAGCACGTGGCTTCCAGTGTCGGCATCAGGATGCGTTTTTCAGGCGTGAGGATCTTGGCCGTCTCCCCCATGAATCGCACGCCCGCCACCAATACGGTCTTGGCCGGGTGCGCCGCGCCGAAGCGGGCCATTTCCAGGGAGTCGGACACACAACCACCGGTTTCTTCGGCCAGGGCCTGAATCACCGGGTCGCAGTAGAAGTGTGCCACCAGCACCGCGTCCTGAGCCTTGAGCTCGGCGGCGATGGCGGCGCGGTAGCCCGCCTCTTCTTCGGCGCTCAGCACCTTGGGCTGCTTGGCGTCGAGGTGGGCTTGGACCAGAAGGCGTTCGGAAATTTGCGTCATGTTCGCAAGACCTGCAGGCGCAGTTGCGCGAAAGTCGAGTGTACCACCGGCTCTGGAGCCTTTCGGGCGCCGCCGGACGAAGTGATTGTGTTCATCAAGCACGGTGAAGCTGCGCAAGGCTACAGAATATCGAATGGTTTCAAAAGCCTAATCTGGGATTCGGCCAGGCATGAAAAAGGGAAACCCGGCCGGGGGTTTCCCTTTTTTACAACGACCGGTTTAACCGGGCAAAGCGGACGGATCGTCTTGCAGCAACGCCCCCTGATGCATGTTCGCCAGGGCATCCTTCAGGATGGTTTCATCGGCGCCCTTGGCACTCTTGCCTTCCCGCGCCGCATATTCCAGCAGTACCAGGTAGTCGCGATGGCTGGTGGCCTCGTTCGGTACCACGCTGTCGTTAACCAGTCGAGCCATCTCGTATCGCTGGGTGCGGGTGTTCTGGCTGGCGCTTTGGTCCACGGAGGCGTTGGTCAGGAAGCCATCCTTGTAGGTGATGTTCGCCGCACTGCTGGCCTTGTCGTCGACCTGCACATAGAGGTAGTTCTGCGACTCGCGCCTGGTATCGAAAGCCGGCGGCTTCCCGCCATCCAGGCCCTGATGGAAACTGGCCTTGAGGCTTGATCGCTGGACCTGATCGATCGTGCGATTGGAGAGGTCATTGCCGCCGATGCGCGTTTTCTGGGAAATCCCATAGGCAAACGTATCGGTTTCCCCTGGGCGCGCCGGGTTGGGGGAGCTGGCCGCCTGGCTGATGGAGGCCTTGAAATCCGCCAGGCCCGTCAGCAGGCCTTGATCTGCCGCGCTGCGGGTCAGCGGCGCAGGCGCTTTGGCGCCCTGCGGGTAGTTGCTGTTCATGGCGCTAAACGCATCCTTGAACATCGCCATCAGGTCAGCATCGGCTTTGCCCCGCGCCTGGGCCTTGTCAAACTGGGCCAGGTAGCTTTTCAGCGCGATTGCCTGTTGCTTGGCGTTGCCGAGGATGCCGGCGTTCTTCAGGTCGACGAGAGATTCACTTCCCCCGCCGGGCTACTCATGCGCGTGGTGCGGCCCTGGCTGTCCGCATGGAATGCAAGCGTGAGGTCGTCAGTATTGCTCACTTTCAATTTGCCGCTGAGGTCCACCGAAGCCAATACGCTGGAATCAAACTGCGTCAGCTTGCTCAGCTCGAGTTTCGGCGGCTGGGCGGCCAGGCCGTCGATCGCGTCCTGGAAGGCTTCGCCCAACTTGGCGACTTCCTTGAGTTCGGCGGCGCTGAGGGCGCCACCGTCCACCTTCGCCTGCGCGGCCAAGCCTCCGAACTGGCTGGCCAGGCTGAAAGTGACGGTCTTGCCGCTGGCCGTCTTGACGGTCAGGCTGACCAGGTTGTCGGCCCTGCTGTGCAGCAGCGCCTGTTGAACCTTGAGTTCGGCGGGGCTTTGGGTCCTGGAAGAGCTGGTGCTCAGCGCCGACTGGGAAATGTCGGTACCGCTCTTCGCAAATTGCTCGATCAGGGTAGCGCCCAGGCCGCTGAAGCCTGTGCCTCTGGGCAGTGCAGGGAAATTCGTGCTGATCGCTTTGGTGACCGCATCGTCGCTGTCACTTTCCCAGGCATTGATCGGCCCATGGCCGGGCAATTGGCCGTTGCGGGAATACGTCTCGGCTTGAACGTCTACCGTGACATTGCCAAGGCTGACCACCGAGGAAGGTCGCACGGCAGCGGCGCCCGTTTCTGGCGCCTGCGTAGCTGGCGGGGTAACGGCGGGTCGATTGGTAAGGGCGATGGCGGAGCTGATCGGCGAAAGCGTAGTCATGACGATCCCTGTCTTGAGCTGGATTGCAGCCAATTTAACCAAGACAGGGAAGGTTTGGTAGCGCGACCGATACAATTGCTAGCAAAGAGCCATGTCAGAAAACTGACTCTTTGCCCTCTTCCGGTGCATCAGAAGCGGTAAGTCACCGAACCGCCGAAACCGTTGGCGCTGTTTTCATACTTGGCGTCGTAGGTCAGCGCCAGTTGCGGATTATTGTCGCGGACCTTGATCGGCTCTTCTTTCAGGTAGGAATAAGCGACGTCGAAGGTCAGGTTATCCACTGGCGTCCAGCCGGCGCCCAAGCTGAACACCGTGCGATCGCCCGTAGGAATACGTACGGACCGGTCGGTGTTGTTGGTGGGCGTCTGGTCCACCGAAAAGCCGGTACGCAGCACCAGTTGCTTGTTCAACTGGTACGACAGGCCGATGGCGTGAGACCAGGTGTCATGCCAGTGCTGTTCTTCGGTGATGGAGTTCAGGCCGGCCAGTTCGGTGGCGAGGTCAGAGACGCCACTGTTGTTGATCGTAATCTTCTTCAACTGGCTCCAGCGGGTGTAGGTGCTGCCGACGTACAGGGTCCAGTCATCGTTGAGTTTATGGGTGACCGAGAAGTCCACGGACGACGGCGTGGTGACATCCAGCTTGGCGTCATACCGCTGCGGGCCGCCATCCACCAGGTCGGTGAGCACCCCCGAGGCGTTGGTTTTGCCCGACAGGTGATACACAACCTGCGAGTGGTAGGTCACACCAATGCGCGTGCTTTCAATCGGCTGCACCAGGATACCGGCGTTGAAACCGGTGGCGGTGTCGTCGCCCTTGACCTTCACGTTTTCCGTGCCGAGGCCAAATGCCGGGACCTTGGAGTCCAGTTCGCCACTGATACGGTTGAAGGTCGGACCGAAGCCCACCGAAACCTTGTCGTTGAAGGCATAGCTGACGGTTGGCTGCACGGTGATGACTTGAACCTTGCTTTTGTTGCCAAAGCCATTGCCCTGGAAGCTGTGTTCATAGTCGGTCACGAGGCCGAACGGCGCGTAGATTCCCAGGCCAAACGCCCAGTGTTCATCAATCGGCGTCACCAGGTAGCCCATCGGTACGGCGATGCCGGGGACCATATCGCCTTTGTTGGTGCCGGGGTTGTCCACGCCACCTTGGCTGGAACTGGCGTCCTTGATGTTCGACTTGGCATCCAGGTAGGTCGCCCCGATGCTCACTTCATTCTGCTTGAGGCGAGACATGCCCGCCGGGTTGCCGAACACCGTGCTGGCGTCATCCGCGGAGGAGGAACGCCCGGCGTAACCGGTCCCCATTGAACTGATGCTTTGTTCGTTGAGGGCGAAACCACCGGCAAACAAGGAAGTGGAGGCAAGGGAAATCGACAGCGCCAAAGCGCTCTTGAAGAGTTTTTTATTCATTATTAGAACTCGAATTATTGGGCAGCGAGAGGAAGCTACCAATCTTCGAGCGGGCAAATTATGAAGAGTTTTTCATGCGCAAAATTGTCCGACAATCCTATTTCTTTCAAAGACTTCGACGGTTTTTCCAGCACTTATTCAGACCCCGGAACCTGAATATGACTGACGGGTTTTAATCTCGCCGTCACGCTTGGAGCATGCCGGATTGCCTGCCATCGAATAAGCGTGAAGGCGCTGGTGATATAAGTGTCACAATGACATGATGACGGCCATTTAACACGCGTGGCAGCACTCAAATGAATAGCACTATCGGGACGGGTCCTGAGACAAACAGCCCACCTGAATCTGGCGAGAGTGATTTGTCCGCCGCGGGCCTCAACCACAGCGAAGCCTTCACCGAACGCGTGCTTGCCAGCATCAACGATTGCATCAAGGTGCTGGACCTCGACGCCCGCCTGACCTTCATGAGCGAAGGCGGCAAGCAGATCATGGAAGTCAGCGACTTCAATGCGATCCGCGGCTGCCCCTGGCCCGACTTCTGGCACGACCAGGGCAATCTCGATGCCAAGGCTGCCGTTGAGGCCGCCAAGGCCGGTCGCAATGCCAGCTTTGTCGGCGCTGCCCACACCCTGGCCGGCAACCTTAAATGGTGGCACGTGAACGTCAGCCCGATCATGGGCAGTGACGGCCTGCCGGAGAAAATCCTCTGCGTATCCCGGGACATCACGCCCCTGCGCGAAGCCGAAGAGTCCCTGCGCAAACTCAACGAGTCCCTGGAACAGCGGGTGGTCGAACGCACTCGCGATCGCGACCGTATCTGGCGCCTGTCGCCGGACCTGATGCTGGTGGCACAACTCGACGGTGTGATCTCCGCCGTGAACCCGGCCTGGACACGCATGCTCGGCCACGCCGAAAACGACCTGGTGGGCAGCCAGTTGCTGGCCCTGGTTCACCCCGACGACCTGGCCGTCTCATCCTCGGCGGTCAGCCGTTTGGGCGATGGCAAGAACTTCCCCAATTTCAAGAACCGTTACCGCCACCAGGACGGCAGCTACCGCATGATCGCCTGGACGGCCGTGCCCGACAGCGACTACATCCACGCCGTGGGCCGCGACATCCAGGCTGAGGAAGAAGCCAAGGAAGCCCTGCGACTGTCGGAAGACGCCCTGCGTCAGTCACAGAAACTGGAAGCCATCGGCCAACTCACTGGCGGTGTCGCACATGATTTCAATAACCTGCTGACGGTGATCAAGTCCTGTGCCGACTTGCTCAAGCCACCTGCCCTGAGCGAAGCACGCCGCGTGAAATACGTGGAAGCCATCGCCAGCACGGTCGATCGCGCGGCCCGCCTGACGGCCCAGTTGCTCACATTCGCCCGCCGCCAGGCTTTGCGACCCGAGGTGTTCAACGTCGGCGAAAGTGTAAAGCGGGTGGGCGAGATGATGGACAGCCTGACCGGTTCACGGGTCAAGGTAAGCATCCAGGTGCCTGACGACGCCTGCTTTATCAACGCCGACGAAAGCCAGTTCGATACCGCGCTGGTCAACATGGTGGTGAACGCCAGGGATGCCATGGCCGGCAACGGGCATTTGACCATCACCGTTTCGACGGCAAGCTGGCTACCCTCGGTTCGCGCTCACCCGGTACGTGTCGCCGATTACGTGACCATCGAACTGGCGGACACCGGCTCGGGTATCCCGCCGGAAAAACTCGACGCGATCTTTGAGCCCTTCTACACCACCAAGGGTATCGGCCAGGGCACCGGCCTGGGCTTGTCCCAGGTGTACGGCTTCGCCAAGCAATCAGGCGGGGAAATCCTGGTACAGAGCGAGTGCGGCAGGGGTAGCCAATTTACGCTGTACCTGCCCAAGGTCGAGCCAAGTGCCATGCCGGTACCTCAAGACACCAGCGCTTCGCCCATCATCTCAGGCTTGTGCGTGCTGATGGTCGAGGACAACGCCGATGTGGGCCTGTACACCTCGCAAACCCTGGAACAGATGGGCTTTCACGTGCTGTGGGTGCCGGATGCGAACAGCGCGCTGGAAGCCCTGGCCCCCAACCCGGAAAGCTTCCAGGTGGTGTTCTCCGATATCTCCATGCCCGGCATGAGTGGCCTGGAGTTGCTGGACGCAATCGAAGCCTTGTACCCATGGCTGCCGGTGGTGCTCACCACCGGCTACAACGACGAATACGCGCGTATCGCCCAGGAAGAGGCCAGCCGTTTTGTCTTGCTGCAGAAGCCGTATTCCACCGAGGTGCTGGCCCTGCTGCTGCAAAAAGTCGTCAAGAGCCGCCTGCCCCTGGTCGCACAAGGCTAGACCGCAGGCCGGGTCGGGTCCGGAACATTCCCCATCTCCAGGGCCAGATCCAGCCAGGCCCGCGCCGCCGGTGGCAAGTGCGCCTGTCGCCGCCAAGCCAGGGCGATGTGCCAATCAGTCTGGGGCTCGTCCAGCCGGATCAGGGCGATGCCGGCGTGCAGGTGTTTGTAAGCCAGCATGCTCGGTAGAAACGCGACACCCAGGCCCGCGGCAACCAGGTCGACGATAAAGTCGATCTGGGCACTGCGGGCGGTGATACGCGGGACTACGCCTCTGCGCTCGCAGGCTGTGAGAATGATCCGGTTAAGCGCAAACCCGGCCTCGAACAGAATAAAGGGCGAGTCAGCCAGGTCGGAAAAATCGACGCTTTTACGCCCGGCCAAAGGATGGTCGATCGGCATCACCACCATCAGTGGCTCGACGCGCACATCCTGATATTCAAATTCTCCCGCCACCGGTACCAGCAACGCGGCCAGGTCCACCTCCCCGGCCTCCAGGCATTCGCCCAACTTCTTGCTGCCATGCTCGATCAGCTCGATCTCGATTTCCGGATAACGCTGTCGATACAAGGCAAACATCGCCGCAAACAGCACCCCACTGCCCACCGGCGGCAAGCCGATGCGCAATACACCGCGCTTGAGCCCCAGCAAGTCGTTGATCTCGGCCACCAGGTCACTGCGCTCCGCCAGCAACACCAGCGCTCGGCGGTAGGCAATTTCGCCGGCGGCCGTGAGCTCGCTCTTGTGGCCGATGCGATTGAACAGCGGCGTGCCCAATTCATCTTCCAGAGTCTTGACCGCCTTGCTGACGGTAGACTGGGTGAGCGAAACCACCTCGGCTGCTTGTGAGAAGCTGCCCTGGCGAACTACTTCGACAAAGGCCAGCAACGTACGAAGGTTCATGAGTATTCCGTTTGCGACTTGATTCAAGTTGGAAAAGTTGTTTTTACCATGAAAGGCCTTTGTCTATCCTCACCCCACCGTTTTCTTCACTCGGGGCATCACTGTTCATGATCATTTCGTCTGCATCGGATTACCGCGAAGCCGCCCGCCGCAAACTGCCGCGTTTCCTGTTCGACTACATCGACGGCGGCGCCTACGCCGAACACACCCTCAGGGCCAACAGCTCGGACCTGTCGGATATCAGCCTGCGCCAGCGCATCCTGCGCAACGTCGAAAGCCTGAGCCTTGAAACCACGTTGTTCGACCAGCCATTGGCGATGCCGGTGGTCCTCAGCCCGGTGGGCCTGACCGGCATGTTTGCCCGGCGTGGTGAAGTCCAGGCGGCGAAGGCGGCAGCGAACAAGGGCATTCCGTTTTGCCTGTCGACCGTTTCCGTGTGCCCGATCGAGGAAGTGGCGTCCCAGAGCCCGCAATCGATCTGGTTTCAGCTGTATGTGCTGAAAGACCGCGGCTTCATGAAAAACGCCCTGGAGCGCGCCCAGGCCGCCGGGGTGAAAAACCTCGTGTTCACGGTCGACATGCCCACCCCCGGCGCGCGTTATCGCGACGCCCATTCGGGTATGTCCGGTGCCTACGGGCCGCAACGCCAAATCCTGCAGGCCATGACAAAACCGGCCTGGGCCTTCGATGTGGGCCTGCTGGGTCGCCCCCACGACCTGGGCAACATCTCCAAGTACCTGGGCAAGCCCACCCAACTGAAGGACTACATCGGCTGGCTGGCCAACAACTTCGACCCTTCCATCAGTTGGAAAGACCTGGAGTGGATCCGCGAATTCTGGAAAGGCCCGATGATCATCAAAGGCATCCTCGACCCACAGGATGCCAAGGACGCGGTGAGCTTTGGTGCCGACGGCATCGTCGTCTCCAACCACGGCGGGCGCCAGCTTGATGGCGTGCTGTCCACAGCCAAGGCACTGGCGCCTATCGTACAAGCCGTGGGCAGCGATCTGACGGTGCTGGTGGACTCCGGCGTACGCTCGGGGCTGGACGTGGTGCGCATGCTCGCGCTGGGCGCCAAGGGCGTTCTGCTGGGCCGTGCACAGGCTTACGCACTGGCCGCCGACGGGCAGCGTGGCGTGGAGAACCTGCTGGATATCTTCGCCAAGGAAATGCGCGTGGCCATGACGTTGACCGGAGTCACGTCGATCGCCCAGATCGATGAGTCGATCCTGGTGCGCAGCCAGGGTTGATCAGTGCAGCGACCTCGGAGCATCCCTTCCGGGGTCGCCCACAGATATTTCTAAATGTTTCTTCATAAAGCCAAACCGTCATTAAACAGACACATTTCAGGAATTAAATCGTCACGTCCCAGGCAGGTGGAGTCCTCCACCTGCCCCCTTCCTTTGAGGTGTCGTCGTGATGTTGCTGACCAAAAAGAGTCTGTCAGTGTTGTTCACTGCCCTGTGCCTGAGTGGTGTCGCTCACGCCACTGACGTCACGGGCGCAGGCTCCAGTTTCGTCTACCCGGTGCTGTCCAAGTGGTCCCAGGAATACAGCAAAAGCTCCAGTGACCGGATCAACTACCAGTCCATCGGCTCCGGTGGTGGTATCGCCCAGATCAAGGCGGCTACCGTGGACTTCGGTGCGTCCGACGCGCCGCTGTCGGCGGATGAACTGAAGGCCGGCGGCCTCGGCCAATTCCCAAGCGTGATTGGCGGCATCGTGCCGGTGATGAACGTCGAGGGCGTTGCAGCTGGCCAGCTGAAACTCGATGGTGATGTGCTGGCGAAGATCTTCCTCGGTGACATCAAGGCCTGGAACGACCCGGCGATTGCCGCCCTCAACCCCGGCTTGAAACTGCCGGGCGCGAATATCACCGTGGTCCACCGCTCGGACGGCTCGGGCACCTCGTACAACTTCACCAACTACCTCTCCAAGGTCAGTGATGGCTGGAAAACCAAAATCGGTTTCGGCACCACCGTGCCGTGGCCGGTCGGTGTGGGCGGCAAGGGTAACGAAGGTGTTTCGGCCTACGTGAAGCAGATCAAGAACTCCATCGGCTTTGTTGAATACGCCTACGCCCTGCAAAACAAGATGACCTACGCCTCACTGAAGAACGCGTCCGGCAAATTCGTCGAGCCCAACGCCAAGGCCTTCCAGGCAGCGGCTGATACTGCCGATTGGGCCAACGCCCATGACTTCAACCTGATCATGACCAACGCACCGGGCGAGAACGCGTGGCCGATCACGGCGACCACCTGGATCATCATGTACAAGCAGGCAAAAAACGCCGAGCAAAGCCAGGCCGCTTTCAACTTCTTCAAATGGTCGTTGGAGAAAGGTCAGCAGCAGGCTGCGGCATTGGACTACGTAGCGTTGCCCGATTCCCTCGTGACCCGGATCGAAGGTTACTGGAAGTCTGACTTCGCCCACTGATCCGCCTCTATAGCCCCCTTCCTCAAGCATGTGCATGCTTGATGGAGGCGGGTGAGCACTTCTGATATGAACGACACCGTGCAACCCTTGGTTATGACTACTCACGCAAGCGACGTGTCGGGTGATAGCCGCGCCGCTCGCGATCAGCGCCACGATCTGTGGTTCAAACGCTCGATGTTCGGGGCCGCGATGCTGGTGCTGCTGCTCTTGGCAAGCATCGCCGCCTCCACCCTGTGGGGCGGTGGCCTGGCCTTCAAGACCTTCGGTTTCGGTTTCATCACCAGCACCGAGTGGGATGCGGTCAACAACCACTTTGGCGCCCTGGTACCGATCTACGGCACCTTGGTCACCTCGTTGCTGGCGTTGCTGATTGCGGTGCCGGTGAGTTTCGGCATCGCGATTTTCCTCACCGAAGTGGCGCCGCCCTGGCTCAGAATGCCGGTCGCCTCCGCCGTTGAATTGCTCGCGGGCATTCCCTCGATCATCTACGGCATGTGGGGCCTGTTTGTTTTCGGGCCCTTTATGGCAGAACACTTGTCACCCTGGATCAACGATTACCTGGGTGCGCTTCCATTTATTGGCTCGCTGTTCCAGGGACCGCCGCTGGGCATCGGGATGCTGACCGCCGGCATCGTGCTGGCGATCATGATCACGCCGTTCATCACGTCGGTGATGCATGAGGTTTTCCGCAGTGTGCCGACTCAATTGAAGGAGTCGGCCTACGCACTGGGCAGTACTACCTGGGAAGTGGTGTGGGACATCGTCCTGCCCTACACCCGTTCGGCCGTGGTCGGCGGGATCTTTCTCGGCCTCGGTCGCGCCCTGGGTGAAACCATGGCCGTGACCTTCGTGCTGGGCAACGCGCAACAGTTCTCCGCCTCGTTGCTGATGCCCAGCAGTTCCATCGCGTCCGTCATCGCCAACGAGTTCAGCGAGGCGTACACCGACCTGCATCGTTCGGCGCTGATCGCCCTGGGCTTCCTGCTGTTTATCGTGACATTCGTGGTGCTGGCACTGGCGCGGCTGATGCTCATGCGCCTGTCCCGCAAGGAGGGCCTATGAGCAGCAACGAACGCCTGTACCGCAAGCGTGCCTTGAAGAACCGGGTGGCCATGCTGCTCAGTTGTGGCGCGACAGTCTTTGGCCTGCTGTGGCTGGCGTGGATTCTGCTGACCACCATCATCAACGGCTTTCAGGCGCTCAACCTGCGCCTGTTTACCGAGATGACGCCGCCACCCGGAACAGACGGCGGCCTGGCCAACGCGTTTTATGGCAGCGCCCTGATGTCCGGGATTGCGCTGCTGATTGGCACGCCCATCGGACTGATGGCCGGTATCTGGCTGGCGGAATTCGCACGGCACTCGCGCCTGGGTACCACGGTGCGTTTCATCAACGACATCCTGCTGTCCGCGCCGTCGATCGTGCTGGGCCTGTTCATCTACACCGGGGTGATCCTGCCGCTGAACCTGCTGACCAATCACCAGGTAGGTTTCTCCGCCATTGCCGGTGCCCTGGCGCTGGCCTTGCTGGTGATTCCGGTGGTGGTGCGCACGACCGACGAGATGCTCCAACTGCAACCTTCCACCATGCGCGAGGCGGCCCTGGCCCTGGGCGTACCCCAGTGGAAACTGACGTTGCAGATCGTGTTGAGAGCGGCCAAGGCCGGCGTGGTGACCGGCATCCTGCTGGCGCTGGCGCGGATTACCGGGGAAACCGCGCCGCTGCTGTTCACCGCCTTCGGCAACCAGTTCTGGAGCAGCAACCTGCTCAAGCCGATTGCCAGCGTGCCGGTGGTTATTTTCCAGTACGCCATGAGCCCCTTCGATGACTGGCACTCCCTCGCATGGGCAGGCGCCTTGGTACTGACGATGTTCGTGCTGGTGCTGAGCTTGCTGTCTCGCCTGATTCTTTTGCGCAATAGGTCCCACTGATGCAATCGACCCGCCTTGATCCTGAAAAAACCAAAATCCGTGTCCGTGGGTTGGAGTTTTTCTACAACAACCAACGTTCGCTGAAATCCATCGACATCGACATTCCGGAAAAACGCATCACCGCGATCATCGGCCCATCGGGCTGCGGCAAGTCGACCTTGCTGCGGGTGTTCAACCGTATCTACTCGATGTACCCGAAGCAGGAAGCCCGCGGTGAAGTGCTGCTCAATGGCGAAAACATCCTCGCCCCCGGCTATTCGATGAACCGCCTGCGCAGCCACGTCGGAATGGTCTTCCAGAAGCCGGTGCCGTTCCCGATGTCGATCTACGACAACATCGCCTATGCCGTGCGTCACCACGAAAAGCTGTCGCGCCGGGAAATGGATGATCGAGTCGAGCAAGCCTTGCGCGGCGGCGCGCTGTGGGATGAGGTGAAGGACAAACTCAAACAAAGCGCCCAGAGTCTTTCCGGCGGACAACAGCAACGCCTGTGCATCGCCCGCACCATTGCGCTGCGCCCGCAGGTATTGTTGCTGGATGAACCGACCTCGGCGCTCGACCCGATTTCCACCGGCCGTATCGAACAGTTGATCACCGAGCTGAAAGAGCAATACACGGTGATCATCGTGACCCACAACATGCAGCAGGCCGCGCGGGTATCCGACAGCACCGCGTTCATGTTCATGGGCGAACTGATTGAGCATGGCAATACGGATGAGATCTTCACCAAGCCGAAGATGAAACAGACCGAGGACTACATCACCGGGCGGTTTGGCTAGCTTTAACAAAAAAGCCGATCACTCTCTGTCGCGAGAGTGATCGGCTTTTTACTGGGCAAAAAAAAACCCGGAAATCCTCACTTGCGTGGGCCTTCCGGATTTTCTAAACCGCCAAAAATGGTGGGTCGTGTGGGATTCGAACCTACGACCAATTGGTTAAAAGCCAACTGCTCTACCAACTGAGCTAACGACCCGCTGTGTGGTGGCGCGTATAATACTGATTTCTAAGGATTATTCAACACCTTATTTAAAATAAATCAGAAATAACGCGTTGGGTCAGTCATTCCGGCCGCTTGGAAGCCCTCTGCACGCAGTCTGCAGCTGTCGCATTTCCCACAAGCGCGACCATCAGTGTCTGCCTGATAGCAGGAAACAGTCAGCGAGAAATCGACGCCAAGTCCTACGCCTGCCTTCACGATATCGGCCTTGCTACGGTTCTGCAGTGGCGCCAGGATGCGAAAGCCCTGCCCTTCTACACCGGCCTTGGTCGCCAGGTTGGCCATGCGCTCGAACGACTCGATGTACTCGGGGCGGCAGTCCGGGTATCCGGCGTAGTCCAGGGCGTTGACGCCGATGAAGATGTCGCGGGCATTGAGCACCTCGGCCCAGCCGAGGGCCAGGGACAGGAAGACCGTGTTGCGTGCCGGCACGTAGGTCACCGGAATGCCTTCGCTGGGGCCTTGCGGCACGTCGATGGAGCTGTCGGTCAGCGCCGAGCCACCCATGCCGTCGAGATTCAGGCCGATCACCTTGTGCTCAACCGCGCCCAGGTCTCGGGCGACACGGGCGGCAGCGTTCAGTTCGGCACGGTGACGCTGGCCGTAGTCGAAGCTCATGGTGTAGCAGCTGTAGCCTTCTGCACGAGCCATGGCGACCACGGTCGCGGAGTCGAGGCCGCCGGACAGCAGGATCACCGCACGTTTTTGATCAGTCATCTCAGCGCCCCGGCTCGTCGTTCCACAGGTACTTGTGCAGCTGCAGTTGCAGACGCACCGGAAGGTTGTCTGCAACGACCCAGTCGGCCAGGTCGCGAGCATTCAGGTCATGATGGCTGGGGGAAAACAGCACTTCGCCGGCGCGGCGGTCCAGGCCATACTGGATCAGCTTGGAGGTCGCCCAGTCGTAGTCTTCACGGGAACAGATGACGAACTTGACCTGGTCGTTGGCCGTCAGCAGCTCAATGTTCTCGTAGCGGTTGCGGTGCACTTCCTTGGAGCCTGGGGTCTTGAGGTCGACGACTCGGCTGACCCGAGGGTCGACTGCAGAGATATCGAGGGCGCCGCTGGTTTCCAGGGACACCTCGTAACCGGCATCGCACAACTGCTTGAGCAAGGGAATGGCATTGGGCTGTGCCAGGGGCTCGCCACCCGTGACGCAGACATAACGCGGCCGGTAACCGGCCACCTGCTCAAAGATGTCTTCAAGGGTGCGCACGGTGCCGCCGCTGAAGGCGTAGGCGCTGTCGCAGTACTGGCAACGCAGCGGGCAACCGGTGAGGCGCACAAATACAGTGGGCAGCCCGGCAGTGCGCGTTTCACCCTGCAACGAGTAAAAAACTTCGGTGATACGTAATGTGTCTTGCATAGTCGCCACGGGCGTAACAGCTAAACAGGCTGTCCGCCTCCGTCAGGCACTTCGAGGAATTCCGCCAACGCGTAAACCCCAGGAAGCGTGTTTCATAAAAGGGCGTGGATTCTAACGAAAAAACCCGCGCAGGGCGCGGGTTTCTTCTGAACGGGTTGCGACGCTTACATGCGTTGCAGATCCCGCTGAGCCAACTGGGCCGCAGAGGTACCCGGATACTGGGCCACCACCTGCTGCAGAATGCCTTTGACCTTGTCGGTATGACCCAGGCGGCGTTCTACGTCAGCCAGTTTGTACAGCGAATCCGGCACCTTGGCGTGCTTGGGGTACAGCTGGCTGACCTTGGCAAATGCCTGGCCTGCGCCCTGCAGATCACCCTTGGCCAGGTTCACCTCACCCAACCAGTACTGGGCGTTGCCCGCGTACTGGCTGTTCGGGTATTTGCGCAGGAATGCGGTAAAAGCCTGGCTGGCCTTATCGAAATCCTTGGCTTTGATCAGGTCGAAGGCTGCATCGTAATACAGCTTTTCCTTCGCCGGATCACCCGGTTCGCTGCTGGCGGCAGGGGCTTGGCTCGCAGCCGCGGCCCCTGCTGCTGCACCACCGGCGGCGCTTGCGGCGCCACCGGCAGAAGAATTATCAGGAGTAGCGGCTGGTGTAACGCCGGCTCCAATGCGTCGATCAAGATCCTGGTAACGCTCCAGGCCTTCTTGCTTCAGCTGGTTCACTTGATTCTGCAGAACCTCAATCGTGCCTTGTTGCTGCGACAATTGATCCTGCATGCGTTGCAGCTGGTTGAACAGTTCGCCCTGTGCCGAAGGCGCGGCAGTTGCCGCGCCCCCGGCATAGGCGCCGTTCGTGCCATAACCCGCTGGCGGATAACTGCTCCCGCTATTGTTATAGCCAGAGTTGCTATCTTCCACAGGAACCGCAGCCCACACCGCAAGCGGTGCCAGGCTGAGAGCCAATACAGTTAGAGCACGACGGCACGTTCGCATGACGAATTACTTACGCAGTTCGACGCGACGGTTTTGAGCCCAGGACTGCTCGTCGTGGCCAGTAGCAACTGGACGCTCTTTACCGTAGGAAACCAGTTCCAGTTGGCCTGGAGCAACACCTTGCAGAACCAGGTAGCGCTGAACGGCTTTCGCACGACGCTCGCCCAGTGCCATGTTGTACTCACGAGTACCACGTTCGTCGGTGTTACCTTCCAGAACAACGCGAGCGCCGTTAGCTTTCAGGTCCTTCGCGTGAACGTCCAGAGCGCGCATGGCTTCTGGTTTCAGGTCCGAACTGTCGTATTCGAAGTAGAAAGTGGTGATAGCGCGCAGAGCAGCTTCTTCGCTCAGGGAGCCGTCAACTGCACCAGTGTTAGCGCCGTAACCAGCGTTTGGATCAACAGCTGCGCCTTCACCGGCATTGTCGCCGCCTTTAGACGAGCAACCAACGGCTACGGACAGAGCCAGAGCCAGAGCAGCAAACTTACCAAACTTCAGCATTTCCATCGTGAAACTCCTAATGAACCCCAGTGTGTTAAGTACTTCTTTTTGTAGCGCCGCGTCAGTTCAGGTAAGGGGACCAGGACGGTTCTCTGACTTCGCCTTGAGCGGTAGGAAGCGGGAGCCTTACGCGTCCATTAATGGACACGAGCATCAAGACTCCCCGGCCCTGCTGGCGGGTGGCGTAGATTACCATGGTGCCGTTGGGCGCAACAGTAGCTGACTCATCAAGGTTGGTATCTGTAAGGATTTTTACGGTTCCACGCTGCAAATCCTGGGCCGCAACCCGGAAATTAGTGAAACCATCCTGACGGTGAATCATCACCAACGTCTTTTCATCAGCCGAAAGCTTAGGTGCAGCGTTGTAGTTACCAATAAAGGTCACTCGTTCGGCGCCGCCGCCGTTGACGCTGGTTTTGTAGACTTGCGGCTTGCCGCCACGGTCGGAGGTGAAGTAGATGGTCGAGCCATCCTTGCCCCAGAACGGTTCGGTGTTGATACCCGGGCCGCTGGTAACACGGCTCAGTTGGCGCGAAGCCATGTTCATCACGTAGATGTCCGGGTTGCCATCTTTGGACAGCACGAATGCCAGGCGTGAACCATCCGGCGACCAGGCTGGCGCGCCATTCAGGCCTTCGAAGTTGGTGATCTGCTCACGGCGACCGGTATCGATGTGCTGGACGAAGATCCGTGGACGCTTCTGTTCAAAGGACACGTAGGCGATACGCTTGCCATCTGGCGCGAAACGCGGCGACAGGATCGGCTCACGGGATTGCAGCAACGTCACTGCACGCGCGCCGTCATAGTCGGAACGCTGCAAAGTGTAACGAGTGTTGTCTACCGAAAAACGCTCGGCCGTTACATAGAGCAAGCGCGTGGAGAAGGCACCCTTGATCCCGGTCAGTTTTTCAAACGACTGGTCGGAGATGTAGTGCGCCATGTCCCGCAGCTGATCCGTGGTGCCCGACACGCTGCCGGTCAGCACTTGCTGCTCGGTCGCGACGTTGAACAGGGTGTACTGGATCTGCAGGCGACCGCCGGCGGGCGTGATGCTGCCCACCATCAGGTACTGGGCGTTCAGCGCTTTCCAGTCACGGAAGATGACTTCGCTGGCCTGGGTCGGCTGGCTGATCATGTTGCCTTTGTCGATCGGTGCGTAGTAGCCGGAGTTGCGCAGGTCATCGCTGATGATCTGCGACATGTCGTCCGGCAGCACGCTGCCGCCCTGCCAGCCAAACGGCACAACGGCGATCGGGGTGGCCCGATCGCTACCGCTGGTGACCAGGATGTTCTTTTCATCCGCCGCCGCTATCCCTGCCATGCAGCAAATAACGACAAGCATTCCTCGAAGAAGGTTTCTCACAAGGCTAGATCCTCAGGTGTGAATGTCATCTTGAATGAACGGTAGGGAGCGAAGTCGCTTGGTTTCATTCCCTGCATCTCGGTCAACCGGCCAATGTTCTTGACCGCTGCTACCGCCGAACTGTCGAACGAACCGTCGCCACTGGACTTGGCCACGCTGACCGAAGTCACCGTACCGTCCGGCAACATGCCGATCTGCAGCACTACTGTCATGCCTTTACGTGCCGAAGGAGGACGGGTCCACCCTTCCGCTGCCCGTGAACGAATCAGGTCGTCGAAACTGCCCGCGACTTCATCACCACGTTCATCGGCCAAGGCTTGCTGGCGCTGCGGCGTGTCGGAAAGCAAATCGGCCAAGGCCTGGGCCTTTTTGTCTTCGGTCGATTTACGCGCTGCTTCCTGGGCCTTTTTCTTGGAGGCATCGGCAGCAGCTTTCTTCTTCGCATCGTCGGCGATCTTCTTCTTCGCCTCGTCAGCTTCAGCTTTCTTCTTGGCGTCGTCCGCGGCTTTCTTCTTCGCGTCTTCGACTATCTTTTTCTTCGCGTCTTCAGCGGCCTTTTTCTTGGCCTCTTCTTCGGCAGCCTTCTTGGCTTCTTCTTCAGATTTCTTCTTGGCTATATCAGCCAATTGTTTCTCTTCAGCCTTCTTGGCTTCGGCAGCTTTATCGGCTTTCTTGGCTTCATCAGCCTTTTGCGCCTCTGCAGCTTTCTTCGCCTCGTCAGCCTTTTTCGATTCCTCGGCCTTTTGAGCCGCCTCTTCTTTCTTTTGTTCCGCAGCAGCCTTCACCGCTTCCTGCTCGACCTTCTTCTGTTCCATCTGCTCGACTTCAGTCTGGCGCGCAGCCGACTTCTGGGCCTCACCCGCAATCTTCTGATTGGTCTGGGTGGTGGCCTGGCTTTTCGATTTCAGCTGATACAGGGTCGCCTGCACGATCGGCTTGGCTGGCGGCAGGTCCGGGGTCATGGCAAAGCTGACGAACAGCATGCCAAACACCAGGACGTGCAGGGCAATTGCCCAGACGCTAGGCCAGAAGTAGCTTTCCGAGGCGGACGGCTCTCGCTGTTGGTGCATCAGGGCGCCTCGGTAATCAAGCCAACATTACCGACCCCGGCCTTCTGCAGCCCGCCCATGGCGCCCATGACGGAGCCGTAGTCGACGACCTTGTCGCCGCGAATGAACACTTGGGTGTGCTTGCCACCTTCGTTGCCGGCGCGAATGATCTTGGTCACGGCATCAGTCATCTGCGGCAAGGTCATGGCCTTGTCCTGCTGTTTCTGAGTGTCGACTTCGCTGCCAAGGTTCCAGTAATAGGTCTTGTCAGCCTTGATCGAAATGGTCAGGACCTGGGTGTTGTTGTCCTGCGGCAAGGCTTCGCTGGAAACCTTGGGCAGATCAACCTTCACGCCCTGATTGAGCATCGGCGCGGTCACCATGAAGATAACCAGCAGCACCAGCATCACGTCGATGTAAGGCACTACGTTCATCTCGGCGACCGGCTTGCGCTTTTTGCGAGCTCGAGCGATTAAAGCCATTGGGAATTACCTGCTTATTCTTCGCTGGTGTGCACTTTACGGTGCAGGATCGCCTGGAATTCATCGGCGAAGGTGTAGTAACGGCTGATCAAGGTTTCGCCACGAGCGGCAAAACGGTTGTAGGCGATTACTGCGGGAATAGCTGCGAACAGGCCGATGGCGGTGGCGATCAGCGCTTCGGCGATACCCGGGGCCACGGTGGCCAGGGTCGCTTGCTGGGCCTGGGCCAGGCCGCGGAAGGAGTTCATGATCCCCCATACGGTACCGAACAGGCCGATATACGGGCTGACGGAACCGACGGTGGCGAGGAACGGCAGGCTTTGCTCAAGCTTTTCTTCTTCGCGGGAGATGGCGACGCGCATGGCACGGGCCACGCCTTCCATGACCGCTTCCGGGTCAACGCCTGGCTGCTGGCGCAGACGGGAGAATTCCTTGAAGCCGGCGCGGAAGATCTGCTCGACGCCCGAATCCGGGTCCGGGTTGCTGCCCGCCTGGCGGTACAGCTTGGACAGGTCGATACCCGACCAGAAGCGCTCTTCGAAGCTCTCCAGGGCACGTCGACCAGCACGCAGCAGGTTGCTGCGCTGAAAAATCATGACCCAAGAGGTAACCGATGCGGCTACCAGGACCAGCATCACCAGTTGAACCACGACACTGGCATTGCTGACCAGGCTCCACATGGAGGAATGGTCGACGACGGTAGGTTCCACGCTAAATCTCCTGCTCTGAATGTTTACCCGCGCCGCTCACGCCGGCAAAGGCCGCGCGTAGAGTTTCGGGAATGGCCCGGGGTTTCAAACTATTGGTGCGAACACAGGCCACCAGGAACTGCCCCTCACAGAGCAGCGTTGCATCCGTAGCCCGCCTGACCTGCTGTTTAAAGCGCAGGCTGGCACGGTTCAATTCGGTTATTTCTGCGCTGACCAGCAGCTCGTCGTCCAGTCGCGCCGGCGCGTGGTAACGCGCCTCGCTGGAATGCACGACAAACAACAGGTCCTCCCCTGCCAGCTGGGATTGGGCAAAGCCCAGCTCCCGTAGCCGCTCGGTTCGAGCCCGCTCCATGAACTTTAGGTAATTGACGTAATAAACGATGCCGCCAGCATCGGTGTCCTCGTAATAAACGCGACAGCGATGTGCGAACGACTGATCCCCGTTTTGCGCGCGCATACTCTAGTGCTTACTCCTCAGGTTGCCAATCCGGCCAGGCAACTGTTTTTCATTCTGTGGCACATTTCTAACGAAAGAATGACGACGCCAGCCACTAGGACAGCACAAACTCCGAATAAATCGAATCGCCAAGCGTTTTTAATCGTCTACTGCATCGAGGAATTCGTCTACTACGGGCATCTCGCCCAATCGTGACGGAATGTTTAACCCAAAGTGCAGATACGCATGCCGGGTGACCACACGCCCCCTTGGCGTGCGCATGATGTAGCCCTGCTGAATCAGATACGGCTCCAGTACATCCTCAATCGTATGCCGCTCTTCGCTGATGGCGGCGGCGAGGCTGTCCACGCCCACCGGGCCGCCGTCGAACTTCTCGATCATGGTCAACAGCAGGCGCCGGTCCTGGTGATCAAAGCCATGCTCATCCACATCCAGCAGGTTCAGCGCCAGGTCTGCCACGGGCTTGGTGATATGCCCCTTGGCCCGCACTTCGGCAAAGTCGCGCACCCGGCGCAGCAGACGGTTGGCAATCCGCGGGGTACCACGGGCGCGGCGGGCGATTTCAAAGGCGCCTTCCGGGTCCAGGGGCAAGCCAAGGATGCTCGCCGAACGGCTGACGATGGTGGCCAGATCCGCCGTGCTATAGAACTCTAGACGTTGAACAATCCCGAAACGGTCTCGCAGCGGGTTGGTCAGCATGCCCGCACGGGTGGTCGCACCCACCAGCGTGAACGGTGGCAGGTCGAGCTTGATCGAGCGCGCCGCCGGGCCTTCACCGATCATGATGTCCAGCTGGAAGTCTTCCATGGCCGGGTACAGTACTTCCTCGACGATGGGCGAAAGCCGGTGGATCTCGTCGATAAACAGTACGTCGTGGGGCTCCAGGTTGGTCAGCAGCGCCGCCAGGTCGCCCGGGCGCTCCAGCACGGGGCCGGAGGTGGACTTGATCGACACGCCCATTTCCTGGGCGATGATGTTGGCCAGGGTGGTCTTGCCGAGCCCGGGCGGGCCGAAGATCAACGTGTGGTCCAGGGACTCGCTGCGCCCGCGCGCGGCCTGGATGAACAGCTCCATCTGCTCGCGCACGGTGGGCTGGCCGATGTATTCGGCAAGGCTCAGGGGGCGAATCGCCCGGTCCTGGATTTCTTCACGATCACGAGGCCCGGTGGCCGCGATCAGACGATCAGCTTCAATCACTTAAATCATTCCCTTCAGGGCGCGGCGGATCATGTCTTCGCTGCTCAGGTTCTTGTCCTTGATGGCTGACACGGCCTTGCTCGCCTCTTGCGGCTTGTAGCCCAGGGAGATCAGCGCGCTGACCGCATCGCTTTCAGCGCTGGCCACCGGCACACCCGGCGCATCAGGCTGGTTGGGCACCAGGGCAAACATGCTCGGCACAACCTCCCAGGCCTTGAAGCGGTCTTTGAGCTCCACCAGCAGGCGCTCGGCGGTTTTCTTGCCAACGCCCGGTACCTTGGTCAGCGCGGACGTGTCCTGGGCCGACACACAGCGCACCAATTCATCCACTTCCAGGCTCGACATCAGCGCCAGCGCCAGCTTCGGCCCCACGCCGTTGAGGCGGATCAGCTCACGGAAAAAATCCCGGTCACGCTTGCCAACGAACCCATAGAGCAATTGCGCGTCTTCGCGCACCACCAGGTGAGTGTGCAGGGTCAGCGGTTCACCGACCGACGGTAAGCGGTAGAGGGTGGTCATGGGCACTTCAAGCTCATAACCCAGCCCGTTTACATCCAGAATCAGGTGCGGTGGCTGTTTCTCAGCCAGGGTGCCGCGCAAGCGTCCAATCACGTTCGAATCCTTAAGAATCGGCTCAAATCAAGGCCTGGCCGGTAATAACGCGGGCATGCCGGCCGACAGCACAGGCCGTTCATGCACCCCACGCAGAATGAATGCGCTGATGCTATCAGAGACGCAGCCGGCCGCCACGACTGCGTGCGGTCCCCAAGCCATGGGGCATCAGGCTGGAACGGGTATGGGCATGGCAAATGGCAATGGCCAGGGCGTCGGAGGCATCGATTTGCGGTTTGGCGGTGAGTTTGAGCATGTGCATGACCATCATCATCACCTGCTCTTTATTGGCAGCACCGGTACCGACCACGGCTTGCTTGACCTGGGTCGCGGTGTATTCAGCGATCTCCATGCCCTCCTCGGCTCCGGCCACGATGGCCGCACCGCGGGCCTGGCCGAGCTTCAGGGCGGAGTCGGCGTTTTTCGCCATGAACACTTTTTCGATGCCCATGGTCACCGGCCCATAGGTCTGGATCACTTCACGCACGCCGCGATACACGATCTGCAAGCGCTCGGCCAACTCGCCGGCGCCGGTACGGATACAGCCCGACGCCACGTACACGCAGCCTCGCGGGGTCTGTTGGACCACGCCAAAGCCGGTGATTCGCGAACCGGGGTCGATACCTAGGATTAGAGTCATAACGCCTGCAGTTGGATAAAAAATTCTTGATATAGCCAAGATCAAAATGTGGGAGCGGGCTTGCTCGCGAAGGCGGTGTATCAGTCACCGTATTGACTGACTGACACGCCGCCTTCGCGAGCAAGCCCGCTTCCACATTAGATCTGCATCATCCTTCAGCCTAGCTGTTCAGCCACCGATTCCGGAATATCGGCATTGGAATAGACGTTCTGCACGTCATCCAGGTCTTCAAGCATGTCGAGCATCTTGAGTACCTTCTGCGCCCCGTCCAGGTCCAGCTCGGCGCTGGTGGTCGGCAGCATCACGATTTCCGCGTCGGTGCCTTTGAAACCAGCCGCTTCCAGGGCGTTACGCACCGAATAGAAGCCCGCGAACGAGGTGAACACGTCGATGGAGCCGTCTTCGTTGGTCACCACGTCGTCGGCATCGGCCTCCATTGCCGCCTCAATCAGCGCATCTTCATCCACGCCCGGCGCGAAGGAAATCTGCCCCTTGCGCTCAAACAGGTAGGCTACCGAACCGTCTGTGCCGAGGTTGCCGCCACATTTGCTGAACGCATGGCGCACGGCAGCCGCGGTACGGTTGCGGTTGTCGGTCATGCACTCGACCATCACCGCCACGCCACCCGGGCCGTAGCCTTCGTAGCTCAACTCGACCATGTCGTCTGTATCGGCCGCACCGGCACCACGGGCCACGGCGCGGTCGATGATGTCGCGGCTCATGTTGGCGCCGAGGGCCTTGTCCAGGGCCAGGCGCAGGCGCGGGTTGGAACCCGGGTCACCGCCACCCTGGCGCGCGGCAACGGTCAGCTCGCGAATCCACTTGGTGAAGATCTTGCCTTTCTTGGCATCCTGACGCTCTTTGCGGTGCTTGATGTTCGCCCACTTGGAATGGCCAGCCATAACACAACTCCGAAATTCTGTAGAAACCTGTCGATCCCGCCCCAGGCGGGACTTCCCTCTTTAACGTGCAGCCCTTGTAACGCAAAGGCGCATCCGAAGATGCGCCCTTAGCTGACAATGTAAAACCTTATCGCGCTTTCACGCTGCGGCCTTACTCAGCCTTTGGTGTCTCGCGCAGACGGATATGCAGCTCGCGCAGTGCCTTGGCATCCACCACACCCGGTGCTTGCGTCATGACGTCGGCAGCACTTTGGGTTTTCGGGAAGGCAATCACTTCACGGATCGACTGGGCACCGGTCATCAGCATCACCAGACGGTCCAGGCCGAAGGCCAGGCCGCCATGGGGTGGCGCGCCGTATTTCAGGGCGTCGAGCAGGAAGCCGAACTTCTCTTGCTGCTCATCTTCGTTGATGCCCAGCAGGCGGAAGACCGATTGCTGCATTTCCTTGCGGTGGATACGGATCGAACCGCCACCCAGCTCGGTGCCGTTGAGCACCATGTCGTAGGCACGGGACAGAGCGCCAGCCGGGTTGGCTTCCAGCTCTTGCGGCGTGCACTTCGGCGCGGTGAACGGGTGGTGCAGTGCGCTGAAGCTGCCGTCGTCGTTTTCTTCGAACATCGGGAAGTCGACAACCCACATCGGCGCCCACTGGCAGGTCAGCAGGTTCAGGTCGTTGCCGACCTTGATCCGCAGTGCACCCAGCGCTTCGCTGACGATCTTCGACTTGTCGGCACCGAAGAACACGATGTCGCCGTCAACCGCGCCAACACGATCCAGGATCACATTGAGGTTGGCTTCAGGGATGTTCTTGACGATTGGCGACTGCAGGCCTTCGACGCCCTTGGCGCGCTCGTTGACCTTGATGTACGCCAGGCCCTTGGCACCGTAGATGCCGACGAACTTGGTGTAGTCGTCGATCTGCTTGCGCGGCATGCTCGCAGCGCCAGGCACGCGCAGTGCGGCGATACGGCATTTCGGGTCGTTGGCCGGGCCGCTGAACACCTTGAAGTCGACGTCTTTCAGTTGGTCTTCAACGTCAACCAGTTCCAGCGGGTTACGCAGGTCCGGCTTGTCGGAACCGTAACGGCGCATGGCTTCTTCGAAGGTCATGTGCGGGAATTCGCCGAACTCCAGGTTCAGCACTTCCTTGAACAGGTTGCGGATCATCTGCTCGGTGATGCCCATGATCTCTTTTTCATCGAGGAAACTGGTCTCGATGTCGATCTGGGTGAATTCCGGCTGGCGGTCGGCCCGCAGGTCTTCGTCACGGAAGCACTTGGCGATCTGGTAGTAACGGTCGAAGCCGGCGACCATCAGCAGTTGCTTGAACAGCTGTGGCGATTGCGGCAAGGCGAAGAAGGAACCGGCGTGGGTACGGCTCGGCACCAGGTAGTCGCGGGCGCCTTCCGGGGTAGCACGGGTCAGGATCGGCGTCTCGACGTCGAGGAAGCCGTTCTCGTCGAGGAAGCGACGGATGCTGGTGGTCATGCGCGAACGCAGGCGCAGCTTCTCGGCCATTTCCGGGCGACGCAGGTCCAGGAAGCGATAACGCAGGCGGGTTTCTTCGCCAACGTCAGAGAACTCGTTCAGCGGGAACGGCGGGGTTTCCGACTCGTTCAGCACTTCCAGTTCGTAACCCAGCACTTCGATCATGCCCGACGCCATGTTGGCGTTGGTGGCACCGGCCGGACGCAGGCGAACCTTGCCGGTGATCTTCACGACGTACTCGCTGCGCACGCGATCGGCGGCGGCGAAGCTCTCGGCGCGGTCCGGATCGAACACCACCTGGGCCAGACCATCACGATCACGGATATCGAGGAAGATCACCCCGCCGTGGTCGCGGCGACGGTGAACCCATCCGCAAAGGGTGATTTCCTGACCTTCCAGGGTCTCGTTCAGTTGGCCGCAATAGTGGCTGCGCATCATGATAGTGGTTTCGCTTCTCGTAATTCGAAATTCGGTGGAGGTCTGCCTCATCACCGTACAGCTAAGTCAGGTGACGGATAATGCAGGAGCCTGCGCGTAGAGTTCAACTCAGTCTGCTTTGTCGCCGCCGGCCAGATTCTTCTTCGAACCGGTCTTGAAATCGGTCTCGTACCAACCGTTGCCACTCAGGCGAAAGCCCGGCATGGACAACATCTTCTTGAGCTCCGGAGCCTGGCAGGCAGGGCAATCGACCAGCGGCGCTGCGCTGATCTTTTGAATGGCTTCCAACTGATGACCACAGGAAGCGCATTGATAGTCGTACATGGGCATGGAGATGTCTCGGCGATCAGATCATTACTGCGCCACGCCCTGCCCTGGCTCTATCCTGTGGGAAAGTCCCGGCATGCGCAGCAAAGCCCGGGATTATATCTGGTAAATCGAGGCTGTGCAGCCGTAGCGGCGCGCTGCTCTTTATATAGATGACTGCAGCAGGCTTCTGCCGGGCGCCCGACCCGGGGCAATCCCGGGACGGGCACCCGGCACAAGGTTCATGCAGGGTCCGGCTGGACACTGGGCGCGACAAGCCGCCCTTTCAATACATGCACCACGCAAACCACCCTGACCAGACCGCTGAAGTTCTTTACACCGCCATAACGCAAGTGCACTTCCCGGTCCACGTAAGACAGCAGCGCACTGACCGAACACGTATTGATCCTGGCGATCTCCGCGAGGATATTCCAATACACCTCTTCGAGCCGCAAACACGTCGAAAAACCATTAAGCCGAACCGATCGGGACAATGGCCTGGCCAAGTTCATATCGAACCCCTTGGCAAAGGGATCTACCTTTATCTTGTGCAATCCGCACGTTTCCATAACTCCATTACCTGCTCCGCGTGACATACACTTGACACTCCATTGCCTGACGGCCACTCATGTTCTCGTTGGCCGTTGAGCTATAAAACATCAAGACGACAAGTGCAGCCAGAAGACAGGGAGCCGATCACCGTAGGACAAGCCAACGCGCGTATCAGGAAGCTCGCGGAATCACGGAAATCGCCGGGAAGCAGGCATGCGAGGGGCGTCAGCTCGACGCCCTCCCGCCACCGGTGTTATTTGTTTTCGAGCAGGGAACGCAACATCCATGCGGTCTTTTCATGCACTTGCATACGCTGGGTCAGCAAGTCCGCCGTCGGTTCATCACTGACTTTATCCAACAACGGGAAGATACCCCGGGCTGTGCGAGTCACCGCTTCCTGGCCTTCGACCAGTTGCTTGATCATGTCTTCAGCGCTTGGCACACCCTCTTCTTCCTTGATCGAAGAAAGTCGCGCATACACCGAGTAGGCACCCGGCGCGGGAAAGCCCAGGGCACGAATACGCTCTGCGATTGAATCCACCGCCAGCGCCAGTTCGTTGTACTGCTCTTCAAACATCAAGTGCAGTGTACGAAACATGGGCCCCGTTACGTTCCAATGGAAGTTGTGGGTCTTCAGGTAAAGTACATAGGTATCGGAAAGCAGTCGCGAAAGTCCATCAACGATTGATTTACGGTCTTCTTCACTGATACCAATATCGATTGCCATGTGTTTCCCCTTCAATTGATAAAAATTCATTGATCAGGTGCAGGACCACTCTAGCAAGAGTGCCGGCCGTGCGCAGCCTGGCTGACCCTTTCGAGGTGCGGCAAATCGCCCCTTGCAGAGCGGGCTTGCCCGACAGGCAAGGCTTCAACAGCTACCGGAAAAATTACCCAGCACCTGCGAAAAAGCCTGCACCTGTCTAGGACAAGTGTTTGACGCAGAAATGCCGTGCCCCTTGTAACAGCCTGAAATGCTTGATTTGAGTAGGCACAGGCTTTGCTGTTAAATAGGCAGCGTGTCGCCGCCGATATTTTTCGCGGCAAGCGGCATAGGCTGATACCCGTGCACGTGCCCAACGCCTCCCATTGTTCAGAAGCGAACCGTGCCCGTCAGCTCTTCCTTGTGATCCGTCTTAACGTGAGTTAATCAAAATGTTGAAAATCGTCCACCTGCTAACGGGCGCTGCAGCTTTGCTGCTGTCCTTTATCCCCAGCCTGCGATCAGAGACCCTGCCTTACCTGCAGCAACCTGACGCTCTCTACCTGACCTTCTTTGGTCTTCTTAACCTGACACTGGCTCCAGTCATTCCATACTGGAACAAAGGCCCGCGTCATCAACTGCAAAACCTGGTCAGCGCCCTGCTGGTCCTGGCTGTTGTCGTGCAAACCCTCACCCTGCTGGCGCCTATGCCTGAAGTCGGTGGCCACCCGGCCGTCCTGCTCAGCCTGGCAATAGCACTGGTCGCCATCGTTCTTCATCTGGCCATCAGTTTTTACCGCTCCTCCCCGGCCGCTGCGTCGCAAAGCTACGACATGACCAACCGGGATACCGGGACCGTCAAGTGGTTCAACACCTCCAAGGGCTTCGGCTTTATTTCCCGGGATTCGGGCGACGATATCTTCGTCCACTTCCGGGCGATTCGCGGCGAAGGCCATCGCGTACTGGTGGAAGGCCAGCGCGTGGAGTTTTCCGTCATGAACCGTGACAAGGGGCTGCAAGCTGAAGATGTGATCGCCGCATTGCCGCGTCGCTGATTCCAGCACCCCGAAAAAAAGAAACCGCGATGCAGCCTGGCTGCATCGCGGTTTTTTTATGCCAGGGGTTCAACCCCTGCCTTATTAATAATGAGGGGGCGGCGCCTCTTCCTCGGACGACTCGAACTGGCCGCCCATTTCTTCCTGGCGCTTGAGCAACGCAGTCATCTGCAACTGCAGGCGTTCCACGGCACGCTGCTGGGTGACCAGGATGTCATTCAGGGTCTCGATGGTGTCGTCCTGAAAGGCCAGGCGGCTTTCCAGATCGGTCACGCGGGCTTGAAGATCCATGGCTCAAGCCTCCAGGAACGTGAAGTCGGCCGGCAGGATCTCGCGCAGGCGCGCACGAATTGCCACCACTTGCTCGTCACTGTAGGGCCTCGCCGGGTGCTTGCCCCAGACCGGCGCAGGCCAGGCCGCGTCGTCGCGCTTGCGTACGATCACATGCACGTGCAGTTGGCTGACCACATTACCCAAGGCACCGATATTCATTTTGTCGGCGCCGAACCCTTCGTTCAGCCACTGTGCCAGTGCCGTGCTTTCCTGCCACACCCGCTGCTGGTCGGCGACATCCAGTTGAAACACTTCGCTGATACCGTCAATGCGCGGCACCAGGATGAACCAGGGGTAATTCGAGTCATTGGAAAGCAGCAGCCGACACAGGGGGAAATCCCCGATAGGCAAGGTGTCTTGTTGAAGACGTGGATCTAAGGCGAACACAGCAGTCACTCCCGTTCGGCGGGTAAGGTTTCAGGCGCCCAGCATACCTGCGAATGCCAGTCGCTTCACGGCGAATGCGCGTGGCCGAATACGCGCCCAAACAGGACGCCACGAAAAAAAGCGCACCATTTCGAGACAGGCCAATATTTCAGCTACGCTAAATGACCAATGTATCCAATTCTGGTCAAAGTCGGGACGCGGAACATGCTTCAAGACCTTGAGCCAGACGGCTTTCAAAAGGCGAAGGCTGAACGGGAGCAGAAACGCAGTCAGTGAAGCACTGCACCAAAATGACCCATTTGTGCTTCAAAGGGATCCGCCAACTACCCACCGAACGGGGTGAACCGGTAACGTTTTGCTCTGGTACAGGTTTTATGCGCCACCGAACCGGAGTGCGGCAGGCGCGTCAAGGCCAAACCAAACGGCGTAAAAAGCCCGTGCTTATGCGGTTTTTACAGGCCGTTGACACTTTTCACGAAAAAATCACATTCGGTTACGGGTTTGTGCACGCTTGTTGCATTCACACCCATATCGTCGACAACGGCACCGGCGGGAAGCAGGTGTTTCGCGACGGAAAATAACAGCGGTTCAATGCCTGACAGGGATGAGTTGAAACTTTCAGGGGTGACTTTTCCACCCCGCTTCCAAGGTTTTAAAACAGCATTGAAGTTGTCAGTCCGGTTACAAGTGGACTGTGAATTTGCGACATGGAGCTAGCAATTTACGACAGGCCCGTAAAGAAGCTGAAAGGATAGATGTGCAAGTATCGTCAATAATGTCTGCGTGATATAACTTTGCGCCGACACAAAAAAGAAAGAGCCGCCCAGACAAAAATATAGGTGGGACGGCAGTACTCTTCCTAAAACCAAAGGAGCAAATCACGATGCGCGTGATGAAGTGGAGCATGATCGCCCTGGCTGTTTCAGCAGGCACCTCGCAGTTCGCAATGGCGTCCTCCCAGGACGATTCCAAGGGCTTTGTTGAAGACAGCACTTTCAGCATCAACACTCGCCTCCTGAACTTTAGCCGCGACTTCCGTAACAATGACACCGGCAAGAGCCGCGTCGACGAAACCGGTCTGGGCTTCAACGGCCTGTACCAGTCGGGCTTCACCCAAGGCACCATCGGTGTGGGTGTCGACGTCATCGGTCTGTTGGGCGTCAAACTGGACAGCGGCAAGGGTCGTTCCGGCACTGGCCTGTTTCCAACTGGCTCCGACGGTCGCGCTCAGGATGATTACTCCAAGGGCGGCGGCGCAGTTAAGTTCCGTATCTCCGATACGGTCCTGAAAATCGGCGACCAGTACACCACCGCGCCTGTATTCGCTTCCGATGACAGCCGTCTGCTGCCTGAATTGCCACAGGGTATCTCGCTGACCAGCAACGAGATCAAAGGCCTGAAACTTGAAGGCGGTCACTTCACTTCGAGCGTGGCACAAGCCCAGACCTACCGCGACAGCCTGGGCCTGACAAAAACCGACTTCATCGGTGGTGTCTACGCCCTGACTCCAGAAGTCAGCGCCAGCCTCTACTACGCGAAGACCGAAGACTACTGGAAGAAAACCTACGCCAACCTGAACTGGACCCATGCGCTCAGCAATGAGCAGTCCCTGGCAGTCGACTTCAACATCTACAGCACCAAAAGTGATGGCGCTGGCCTGCAACGGGCTGAGAAAGACGGCACCACCAAACTGGACAACCGTGCCTACAGCTTGCAAGGCGCGTACACCATCCAGGCTCACACCTTTACCCTGGCCTACCAGAAGGTCAGCGGTGACGGTGACTACGGCTACGGCGTAGACGGCGGCGGCACGATCTTCCTTGCCAACTCCATCGCTCGTTCCGACTTCAACGCTGAAGACGAGAAGTCGTTCCAGGCTCGCTACGACCTGAACATGGCGACTTTCGGCGTACCAGGCCTGAGCTTCATGACTCGCTACGTCAAAGGTACCGGCGCCAACACCGCCGACACCTCGAACGGCAAAGAGTGGGAACGTGACATCGAAGCCAAGTACGTGATCCAGAGCGGCCCGGCAAAAGACCTGAGCCTGCGCGTGCGTCAAGCCACTTATCGCTCCAGCGATGGTGTGTACTACGGTTCGGCGTCCATCGACGAACTGCGTCTGATCGCGCAATACCCGCTGAACATCTTGTAATTGGCAGTTTGATTACAACGATGACTTAGGGTTTCGGCCCTAACTAAAAAGCCGCTCACTTGTTCGCAAGTGAGCGGCTTTTTTATTGCAACTTAATCTCAACAACCGGATAACTAGCAAGCTAACTATCTAGTTTAATCCTGCGTAACAAACCTGACACATCGGCCAGGTTTAATCATCCAGTCACACTATTACTTCCCAGCACTTTCCTGCATGACGCGAATAACCCGTTGTGGAAACGGAATATCAATCCCCGCCGCTTTCAAACGGTCACGTGCCAGTTCATTGAACATGAACATCACATCCCAGTAATCCGAAGTCTTGGTCCAGACTCGCAGGGATACCGTGATCGAACTGTCGCCCAAGGTCGAAACTACCGCTGCCGGCGCAGGATCAGCCAATACACGTGGATCCTTGGCCAGTTCCAGCAGCACTTCACGTGCTTTCTGCAGGTCGGCTTCATAGTCGACCCCCACGTCAAACACCACCTTGCGGGTCGGCTGACGGTTGGTGTTGGTGATGAGGCCGTTGGACAGGCTGCCGTTCGGGATGATCACCGTCTTGTTGTCGCCGGTGCGCAACACGGTGTGGAAGATCTGGATGCTGTCGACGGTACCGGAAGTGCCCTGGGCTTCGATCCAGTCACCGATGCGGAACGGACGGAACAACAGAATCAGCACGCCGCCGGCGAAGTTCGCCAGGCTGCCTTGCAAGGCCAGGCCGATGGCCAGGGTGGCGGCGCCGATCGCGGCAACGAACGAGGTGGTTGCGACGCCGATCATCGAGGCCACGTTGACCACCAGCATGACCTTGAGCGCAATGTTCGCAAGGCTGGTAATGAAGTGTTGCAGCGCCAGGTCAGCATTACGCAATGCCAGCAAACGCCCTACCCGGTGGGTCAAGACGTTGATCAGCCACCAACCGATGGCCAGGGTGACCACTGCCAGCAAAAATCGGCTGCCGTATTCCATGATCATCGGTAACCACGACTCCGAGGTCTTGATCAAGTGATCCACTTCAGCGTTCAAATCCATCTACATTCTCCTGTTTGCCGGATGTGCGGCCTTATCAATCCCCACATAACAAATGAGCCCCGAAGGGCTCAATCGTTTCTGCAGGTTCTGGGCGTGGGACGTCAAAAACGTCCACAGGTTCCCGAGGGGTCCACTCAGTCGCGGAAGTTATTGAACTGCAGCGGCATGTCGAAGGTCTTGGCGCGCAGGGCAGCAATGGCCTCCTGCAAATCGTCACGCTTCTTGCCGGTGATACGCACCTGCTCGCCCTGGATGGCGGCCTGGACCTTGAGCTTGGCGTCCTTGACGTGAGCAACGATTTTCTTCGCCAGCTCCTTGTCGATGCCTTCCTTGAGCACGGCTTCCTGCTTCATCAGCTTGCCGGACGCATAGGCATCCTTGATTTCGAGGCATTGCGCGTCGATCTTGCGCTTGACCAGAGACAGCTTGAGGATCTCAATCATCGCTTCCAGCTGGAAGTCGGCTTCCGCGGTCAGGTTGACGGTCAGCTCTTTTTCCTTGAACTCGAAGCTGCCCTTGCCCTTCAAGTCATAGCGGCGATCCAGCTCCTTGACGGCGTTCTCGACGGCGTTGGTGACTTCATGTTTGTCCAGTTCGGATACCACGTCGAACGACGGCATGTAATTTCTCCAATAAAAAAGGGGCGCGGCTCAGTAGAGATGGAGCACGCCCGGGCTAAAATGCCCGGGCATTATAGCGGTTCTTTCGCCTCGTTCACTGCGGGCAGCCTTACGGAGTAAAAACTGATGTCGACCACCTGGCACGTCCTCGGCGCCGGCAGCCTCGGAACACTGTGGGCCGCCCGCCTGGCCCGCGCCGGTCTGCCCGTGCGCCTGATCCTGCGGGATCCCGGGCGGTTGGCGAGTTATCAGACGGCCAATGGCCTGACCCTGGTCGAGCAAGGCGTGGCTCACACCTACCCGGTCGTCGGCGAAACCTCCGACAGCCCTGGGCCAATTCATCGCCTGCTGGTGGCGTGCAAGGCCTACGACGCCCAGGAAGCCGTCGCACAGCTGGAACATCGACTGGTGTCGGACGCCGAACTGATCCTGTTGCAAAACGGGCTGGGCAGCCAGGACGCAGTCGCCGCCCAACTGCCCCAGGCACGCTGCATCTTCGCCTCCAGCACCGAAGGCGCGTTTCGCGAGAGTGACTGGCGAGTAGTGTTTGCCGGCCATGGCTACACCTGGCTGGGGGATGCTCGGCACCCTACTCCGCCGCTGTGGCTGGATGACCTGCAAGCCGCCGGCATTCCCCATGAGTGGAGCACCGACATCCTCACCCGCCTGTGGCGCAAACTGGCCCTGAACTGCGCCATCAACCCGCTGACCGTGCTTTACCAATGTCGCAATGGCGAGCTGCAAGCCCATCAGTGCGAAGTGGCCACCCTGTGCGCCGAACTGGCCGACCTGCTGGAATGCTGCGGCCAACCCGCTGCCGCAGAAGATTTGCACAGCGAAGTGGAACGGGTAATCCAGGCCACGGCGGCCAATTACTCCTCGATGTACCAGGACGTGGCCAGTGCCCGACGCACCGAAATCAGCTATTTGCTGGGCTATGCCTGCCAGGCGGCCGCCCGCCACCAACTGAGCTTGCCGCACCTGCAACAACTCCAGGCGCGCCTGGTACGGCAACTGTCTGCACGCGGATTGCCCAGCGACTGAAGCACGCGCTACCCTGCCTGCTTGTTCCTTTGCAGCGAAAACCTTGATGCCACTGCGCCAGCGTCTCGAAAATCTACCGGTTGGGCAAAAACTGCTGGCGGCCCTGCTGGTTTTGTTGACCACCGTCTTGCTGGTGGCCAACCTGACCTTTATCAGCGCCGCCTACTGGATCTCCCAGGAAAGCATGGCGCCCCAGGCCTTGCAGGCCATCGGTCGGCTGGTGTCCAACCCCTCGCTCGCCGCCGAGTCCCTGGACTCACCGCTCAAGGCGCAAACCCTGCTGGATGAACTGACCAGCTACTCGCCATTGCGGGCCGCGGCCTTATACGACGGAGATGGCACGCGCCTGGCCCAGCTGCAACATGCCAATCGCCTGCACCTGCCAGATAATTTCCGGGACATTGAAACCTGGCGTACCACCGAATTTCGCAGCAACCAGGTGATCACCCTGCCCCGTGCCGGCAAACCGTCCGGGCACTTGCTGCTGGTGGCCAGCAGCGAACTGCCGGTGGCTTTCTATACCGGGACCTTCACCGCCAGTCTGGGTATCCTGATCTTCAGCGTGTTGCTGTGGCTGGTGATCGCCCGGCAGATCAAGCGCCTGATTACCCGGCCGATCCATGAACTGGAAGAATTGTCGCGCCAGGTCACTCGGGAAGAGAACTACGCCCTGCGCGCCGGTCGCGGCAATCATGATGAAATCGGCAGCCTCGCCGAAGCTTTCAACACCATGCTCTCGCGCATTGAAGCCCGTGAGCAGCAACTCAAGCGCGCGCGGGACGATTCCCAGGCCGCCTACGATCAAGCCCAGGGCCTGGCGGAAGAAACCCGCCACACCAACCGCAAGCTGGAACTGGAAGTGCAGGTGCGCAGCAAGATCGAGAAAAAGCTCACCGGCTTCCAGAACTACCTCAACAGCATCATCGACTCGATGCCCTCGGCGCTGATCGCCCTCGACGAACAGCTCTACGTCACCCAATGGAACCAGGAAGCCAGCGCACTTTCCGGGACCCGCCTGGACGAGGCGCTGAACCAGCCGATCTTCCTCGCCTTCCAGCCGCTCAAGCCGTTCCTGCCGCAGATCAAGGCCACGGTAGAGCAACACACCGTAGAGCGGATCGAGCGCGTTACCTGGGTCAAGGATGACGAACCCAAGCACTACGCCCTGACCTTCTACCCGTTGATGGGCGGTGCCGGGCGCGGCGTGGTGATCCGGATCGACGACATCACCCAGCGCTTGTCCCTGGAAGAAATGATGGTGCAGTCAGAGAAAATGCTCTCGGTCGGTGGCCTGGCCGCCGGCATGGCGCACGAAATCAACAACCCGCTGGGAGCGATCCTGCATAACGTGCAGAACATTCGCCGCCGGTTGTCCAACGAACTGCCGAAAAACCTCGAGCACGCCGAACAGGCGGGCATCGACCTGGACTCGGTCAACCGCTACCTGCAAAGCCGCGAAGTGCCACAGTTGCTCGACGGCATCCAGCAGGCTGGCGCCCGGGCGGCGAAAATCGTCACCCACATGCTCAGCTTCAGCCGCCGCAGCAACCGGCAGATGGCGCCGTGCGACTTGCCGGCCTTGATCGACCAGGCCGTGGAAATTGCCGGCAACGACTTCGACCTCACCGTCGGCTTCGACTTCAAGGGCCAGGCGATCATCCGCCAGTTCGACCCGCAACTGGGCCCGGTACCCGGCACCGCCAACGAACTGGAGCAAGTACTGCTCAACCTGCTGAAAAACGCCGCCCAGGCGATTCATCAGCGCGAAGACGGCAGCGAGCCCGGCCGGATCATCCTGCGCACCCGGCTCAACCCGCCGTGGGCAGAAATCCAGGTGGAAGACAACGGCATCGGTATGAGCGAGAACGTGCGCAAACGCACGTTTGAGCCGTTCTTCACCACCAAGGAAATCGGCCAGGGCACCGGGCTTGGGTTGTCGGTTTCGTATTTCATCATCACCAACAATCACAAGGGGCAGATGGAAGTGCATTCGACCCTTGGCCAGGGTACCTGCTTCACCTTGCGCCTGCCCCTGGCGGGCAGCCAATTGCCACCCAACGAACTCACTCAACTGGAGCGCTAACCATGGGCTTTCGCCTGTCGAAAATTTACACCCGTACTGGCGACAAGGGCGAAACCGGCCTGGGCGACGGCCGCCGCGTGCCCAAGGACCATCCACGGGTGGAGGCGATTGGCGAGGTGGATGCGCTGAACAGCCAGTTGGGTTTGTTGCTGGCGGGATTGGAGGAACAAAGCGGGCAGCATCCAGCGTTGAAGGATGTGATCGAGGTGCTGACACCTTGCCAGCATCGTCTGTTTGACCTGGGCGGCGAATTGGCGATGCCGGTGTACAAGGCGCTGAACGCGGCGGAAGTCGACCGCCTTGAGGCGGCGATCGATCGCTGGAATGAAGAGGTCGGGCCGCTGGAGAACTTCATTCTGCCGGGTGGTTCGGCGTTGATTGCCCAGGCCCATGTATGCCGAAGCCTGGCTCGCAGTGCGGAGCGCCGGTGTCAGCACCTGAATGCAGAGGAACCGCTGGAAGGCGTCGGGTTGGCGTACATCAACCGGCTGTCGGACTTGCTCTTTGTGGCAGCCAGGGTGATTGCCAAGCGCCAGGGCGTTGCAGAGATCTTGTGGCAGGCGGCGGCAAAGCCTCACTGATGCTTACTGACCGATTGCAACCTGTGGCGAGGGAGCTTGCTCCCTCGCCACAACAGCTCCCCTGGCCACTCGCCAGGGTTATGCCTAAACCTCAGGCCAGAACGCCCGAATCCCCGCCACACCTTGAGCACCAGCCTCCCAGGCCTTTTCCCGCTCAGCAGGACCCACCCCACCGAGCAAGAACACCGGCTTGCTGAACCCACTGATCAACTGCTGTGCCTGCTCCCAGCCCAACGGCTCGGCATCAGGATGAGTCTGGGTCGGCTGCACCGGCGACAAGGTGACGAAATCCACGTCCATCAACTCCGCCAAGGCTAATTCCTCAGCATTGTGGCAAGACGCCGCCAACCAGCGATCCTTCGGCAAAGGACGTCCCTTGCTGGCGTACTTGCGCAGTTGCGCCGAGGTCATATGCCAGCCGGCCGCGGGAAAATCCCCCAGCCATTCAAACGGCCCCTTGAGCATCAGTTGCGCCTTGCCCGCACACAGGCCCACGGCGTCCACCGCCAGGTCACGGTACTTGGGGTCGTAACCGTTGGGGGCACGCAGCTGAACCAGCTTGATGCCACCAGCGATGGCTTTTTGAATACCGCGCAGCAGGACGGGTGTCTCCAGCTCGCCCGGAGTGATCAAGTAGTCAGCCGGCAAACGCGCCGCCGCAACGATCGGCGCATTGGCTGCCGGAAACTCATAGTTCGGCAGGTCCCGCTGGGCCACCCACTCAAGGGGTTGGCCTTCGGCACCGTGGGGCTCGCCGGTAAAGGCCGAGACTTCCCAGACATCCAGCAACACCTGTTTGTCCGGGTAATCATGCTGCACCTTGATCAACGGGCGAGCCGCCGTGACCTGGATGCCCAGCTCCTCCTGCAATTCACGGGACAGCGCGGTAGCGACCGACTCATCGGCCTCCACCTTGCCACCGGGAAACTCCCAGAGGCCGCCCTGATGCTGGGTATCGGCGCGGCGCGCCAGCAGAATCCTGCCGTCGACACCCCGGATGACCGCTGCTGCTACATGAACTCGTTTCACCGCACTATTTCCTCTGAATCGGTTTGAAGACCTGCCTGGTATCAGGTGCGGTATTCCGCGTTGATCTTCACGTACTCGTGGGACAGGTCGGTGGTCCAGATGGTTTCGCTGCACTCACCGCGACCCAATTCGATACGGATGGTGATTTCTTCCTGCTGCATCACCGCCGAACCCTGGGCTTCGGTGTACGTCTCGGCCCGGGCGCCACGGCTGGCGATGCACACTTCGCCGAGGAACACGTCGATCTTGCTCACGTCCAGGTTCGGCACGCCGGCACGGCCCACAGCGGCCAGGATACGGCCCCAGTTCGGGTCGGAGGCAAACAGCGCGGTCTTGATCAGCGGCGAGTGAGCCACGGTGTAACCGACATCCAGGCATTCCTGGTGGTTACCGCCGCCGTTGACTTCAACCGTCACAAACTTGGTGGCGCCTTCGCCGTCGCGCACGATGGCCTGGGCCACGTCCATGCACACTTCGAACACCGCCTGCTTCAACGCGGCGAAATACGGGCCGTTGGACGAGGTGATTTCCGGCAGGTCAGCCTGGCCGGTGGCGATCAACATGCAGCAATCGTTGGTCGAGGTGTCGCCGTCGATGGTGATGCGGTTGAAGGACTTGTTGGCGCCGTCGAGCATCAGGTTTTGCAGCACGTCACGGGAGACTTTGGCGTCGGTGGCGATATAGCCCAGCATGGTCGCCATGTTCGGGCGAATCATGCCGGCGCCTTTGCTGATGCCCGTGACGGTAACGGTCACGCCTTCGTGCACAAACTGACGGCTGGCGCCTTTTGGCAGAGTATCGGTGGTCATGATCCCGGTAGCCGCAGCCGCCCAGTTATCCACCGACAGGTCATCCAGCGCTGCTTGCAGCGCGCCTTCGATTTTCTCTACCGGCAGCGGCTCACCGATCACACCGGTGGAGTACGGCAGCACCTGGCTGGCGTCTACGCCGGTCAGCTCCGCCAGCTTGGCGCAGGTGCGGGTAGCGGCGGCCAGGCCAGGCTCGCCGGTCCCGGCGTTGGCATTGCCGGTGTTGGTCAACAGGTAACGCACCGGGCCTTCGACACGCTGCCTGGCCAGAATCACGGGCGCGGCGCAAAACGCGTTCAGGGTGAACACACCCGCGACGGTCGAGCCTTCGGCACAGCGCATCACCACCACATCCTTGCGCCCCGGGCGCTTGATGCCCGCCGAAGCGATACCGAGTTCAAAACCGGCAACCGGGTGCAACGTGGGCAAAGGACCAAGACCAACAGCCATGAATGCGCTCCTAAAAATATTGGGTGTGTACCCCGTCGCTATCGACGGTGACGAAATGGCAAAACGCCGCGACGGCTGATGCCGGTCGCGGCGCGGGGGTGTTGCAGCGTCAGGCGAAAATCTTAGTTGATTTCGCCGTGGCAGTGTTTGAACTTCTTGCCCGAACCGCACCAGCACAGTTCGTTGCGGCCCAGCTTCTGCTCGTTGCGCACCGGGGCCTGGGCCAGGGCCACATCGACCTCTTCGCCCAATACTTCCGGAGCCTCAAGACCAGGCGCTTCGTCGTGCTGGAACTGCATGCGCGCAGCCAGTGCCTCGGCTTCCTGACGCAGGCGGGCTTCTTCCTCGATCGGGTCTTCGCGACGCACCTGAACGTGGGACAGCACACGAATCGAATCGCGCTTGATCGAATCCAGCAGTTCGGAGAACAGCGTGAACGACTCGCGCTTGTACTCCTGCTTCGGGTTCTTCTGGGCGTAGCCACGCAAGTGGATGCCGTGACGCAGGTGGTCCATGGTCGACAGGTGGTCTTTCCACAGGTCGTCCAGCACACGCAGTACGATTTGCTTCTCGAAGGTGCGCAGTGCTTCGGCACTCGCCTGCTCTTCTTTCTCGTTGTACGCGGCCAGCAGCTCGGTCATGAGCTTCTCGCGCAGGGTTTCTTCGTACAGGTGGTCGTCTTCGTCGAGCCATTGCTGGACCGGCAAGTCGACACCGAAGTCGCTCTTCAACGCAGCTTCCAGGCCGGCAACATCCCACTGCTCAGGCAGGGACTGTGGCGGGATATGGGCGCTGACGGTGGCGTTGAGCACGTCCTGGCGGAAATCGGCAATGGTCTCGCCGATGTTGGTGGCGGCCAACAAACTGTTACGCATGTGATAAATCACTTTACGCTGTTCGTTGTTGACGTCATCGAACTCGAGCAGTTGCTTACGAATGTCGAAGTTACGGCCTTCTACCTTGCGCTGGGCTTTCTCGATGGCGTTGGTCACCATGCGGTGTTCAATCGCTTCACCGGACTGCATGCCCAGGGCTTTCATGAAGTTCTTCACCCGATCCGAGGCGAAGATGCGCATCAGGCTGTCTTCCAGGGACAGGTAGAAACGGCTGGAACCGGCGTCACCCTGACGACCGGCACGACCACGCAACTGGTTGTCGATACGGCGCGATTCGTGACGCTCGGACGCGATCACCTGCAAGCCGCCGGACTCCAGCACTTGCTGGTGGCGCTTCTGCCAGTCGGCCTTGATCTGCGCGATCTGCTCAGGGGTCGGGTTGTCCAGGGACGCAACTTCCACTTCCCAGTTACCGCCCAACAGGATGTCGGTACCACGACCGGCCATGTTGGTGGCGATGGTCAGTGCGCCCGGGCGACCGGCCTGGGCAATGATCTCGGCTTCTTTTTCGTGGAACTTGGCGTTGAGGACCTTGTGCTCGATGCCTTCCTTGGCCAGCAAGCTGGACATGTGCTCGGAAGTTTCGATGGTGGCAGTACCCACCAGCACTGGACGGCCCTGGGCCATGCATTCCTTGATGTCGGCGACGATTGCAGCGTATTTCTCGTCGGCGGTCAGGAACACCAGGTCGTTGAAGTCTTTACGCGCCAGCGGCTTGTTCGGCGGGATAACCATCACCGACAGACCGTAGATCTGGTGGAATTCGAACGCTTCGGTATCGGCTGTACCGGTCATGCCGGACAGTTTGTTGTACAGACGGAAGTAGTTCTGGAAGGTGGTCGAGGCCAGGGTCTGGCTTTCAGCCTGGATGTTCAGGGCTTCCTTGGCTTCGATCGCCTGGTGCAGGCCTTCCGACAAACGGCGACCCGGCATGGTACGACCGGTGTGTTCGTCGACCAGTACGACCTGGCCGTCCTGCACGATGTATTCAACGTTGCGATGGAACAGCTTGTGAGCACGCAGGCCCGCATATACGTGGGTCAACAGGCCCAGGTTGTGCGCCGAGTACAGGCTCTCGCCTTCGGCCAGCAGGCCGATCTGGGTCAGCATGTCTTCGACGAACTGGTGACCGGCTTCGTTGAGTTCGACCTGGCGGGTCTTCTCGTCGATGGTGAAGTGACCTTCTTTGGTCACCACGCCTTCCACTTCCTCGATGTGTTGCTCAAGGCGCGGGATCAGCTTGTTGATCTCGGTGTACAGGCGCGAGCTGTCCTCGGCCTGGCCGGAAATGATCAGCGGGGTACGGGCTTCGTCGATCAGGATGGAGTCGACTTCGTCGATCACGGCAAAGTTGAGTTCACGCTGGAATTTTTCTTCCATGCTGAACGCCATGTTGTCGCGCAGGTAGTCGAAACCGAATTCGTTGTTGGTACCGTAGGTGATGTCGGCAGCATAGGCGGCGCGCTTCTCTTCCGGCGGCTGGAACGGCGTGACAACGCCGACGGTCAGGCCGAGGAATTCGTACAGCGGACGCATCCAGTTGGCATCCCGGCGGGCCAGGTAGTCGTTCACCGTCACAACGTGCACGCCCTTGCCGGACAGTGCGTTGAGGTAAACGCCCAGAGTTGCCACCAGGGTCTTGCCTTCACCGGTACGCATTTCGGCAATCATGCCTTCATGCAAGGTCATGCCGCCGATCAACTGGACGTCGAAGTGGCGCATGCCCATGACACGCTTACCGGCTTCGCGGGCGACCGCAAAGGCTTCGGGAAGCAGCTTGTCGAGGGTTTCACCTTTGGCTATGCGGGCCTTGAACTCTTCGGTCTTGGCGCGCAATTGCTCGTCCGAAAGGGCAACCATCTGCTCTTCGAAGGCATTGACCAGCTGCACCGTCTTGAGCATGCGTTTGACTTCGCGCTCATTCTTGCTTCCAAAAAGTTTCTTTAACAAAGGCGCAAACATATCGGCAGGTTCTTCCACACATAGGGATGGAGGGCGCCCCGTGAGTCGCCCGAGCAGCCCTCACGGCCGCATGCGAACGAGCATTCTACCCGGAAACGTGGGTGAGGAAAGTGGCGTTATTCCACGATGCTGGCACGGCGCTCTTGGAGGGCTTGTTTAAAATAAGGGCTTTTTGCTGAACTTCAACCCATTCGGGTAATAAGTTACTCGTTGATTTAATGGATAAACTGCCGGTAATGCAATGGCGGCGGTGTCGCAGACGCTTTCTGCTACCATGGCCTCTCTGTTACTTAAGGTGTCTAGCCATGGCATTTCGCCCTCTTACGGCCCGAGCTCCCGCCGTGTTGCTTCGCGAAGCCAAGCCTTTAAAAGCCATCTTCGGCCATGCGCAACGCCTTGGTCATCTGCAACGCCTGGTAGAAAGCCAACTGCAACCCGCCGCCCGCGAACACTGCCATGTGGCCTCGTGGCGCGAGGGCAATCTGCTGCTGATCGTCACCGACGGCCATTGGGCGACGCGCCTGCGCTACCAGCAGAAACGTTTGCAGCGCCAATTGATGGCCTTCGACGAATTCGCCAGCCTGACGCGCATCCAGTTCAAGGTGCAACCGCCGACCGTGCCGCAAGGTGCGGTGGGGCACACGATGGATTTGTCGGAAATCGCCGCCGAAACCATTCAGGCCACGGCAGACGGGATTACCGATCCGAACTTACGCGCTGCGCTGGAGCGGCTGGCCGCTCACGCCAAACCCAAAACCTGAGACCTGGCGCATAACCAAATGTGGGAGCGGGCTTGCTCGCGAAGGCGGCGTGTCAGTCACTGCATATATTGACTGATCCACCGCTTTCGCGAGCAAGCCCGCTCCCACATTTGATCCCATCATTATTTACGTTTGCTGCCACCTAACAAAGACCCCAGTAACCCGCGCACCAACTGCCGGCCCATCTGATTGGCCGCCTGTTGCATCGCCGATTTCAGTGCCTTGCCTGCCGTAGTCCCCAGGAACGCACCGGCCTTGTCGGTGAAGCTCGGTTCTTCAGCTGCGGGCGTCGCCTCCTGTTGCGGCCCCAAGTCCTTGCGCGCCATCAACACTTCGTACGCCGACTCACGATCAATCGGCTTGTCATAGCGCCCCTGCAATGGCGAACTGGCAATCAGTGCTGCCCGCTCAGCTTCGCTCAGTGGCCCGATCCGCGATTGCGGCGGTGCTACGAGTACGCGTTGGACTACTTCAGGCGTCCCCTTTTCCTGCAAGGTTCCCACCAATGCCTCACCTGTACCCAACTCGGTCAGCACCGCCAGCGCATCAAATGCCGGATTGGGCCGGAAACCATCGGCCACCGCCCGCAGGGACTTCTGCTCCTTGGTGGTGAACGCCCGCAGCCCGTGCTGGATGCGCAAGCCGAGTTGCGCCAGCACGGTGTCCGGCAAGTCCCCGGGAGACTGGGTGACGAAATACACACCGACGCCTTTCGAGCGAATCAGCCGCACCACTTGCTCCAGGCGATCCTGCAGGGCCTTGGGGGTGTCGGCAAACAACAGATGCGCTTCATCGAAAAACAGCGCCAGCAGCGGCTTGTCGGCATCGCCACGTTCCGGAAGTTGCTCGAACAGTTCGGCCAACAGCCAAAGCAGGAAGGTCGCGTAGACCTTCGGCGCCTCATGCACCAGCCGGCTGGCGTCCAATAGATGAATACGCCCGCGGCCGTCACTGGCCGGTTGCAGGATGTCTTCGAGTTGCAGCGCCGGCTCGCCGAACAACGCTTCGGCACCCTGCTGCTCCAGCACCGCCAGGCGCCGCAACAGCGCCTGGCTGGAACCGGTGGTCATCAAGGCCGCGTCTTCCCCGAGCAACTCCGGGTGATAGCGCAAATGGTTCAGCAGCGCCTTGAGGTCCTTGAGGTCCAGCAACAACAGGCCTTCACGATCGGCCACCTTGAAGGCTGCGTAGAGGGCCGATTGCTGGCTGTCGGTGAGCTCCAACAGGCTGCCGAGCAACAGCGGGCCCATTTCACTCATGGTGGTGCGCAACGGATGACCGGACTGGCCGTGGATATCCCACAACGTCACCGGATACGCCTTGGGCGTGTAATTAAGGAAAGGCATGCCGGCTATGCGCTCGGCGACCTTGCCCTGAGGGTTGGCCGCAGCGCCCAGGCCACACAGGTCACCCTTGATATCGGCGGCAAATACCGCGACCCCGGCGTCGCTGAAAGCTTCCGCCAGGCGCTGCAAGGTCACGGTCTTGCCGGTGCCGGTGGCGCCTGCGATCAGGCCGTGGCGGTTGGCCAGGCGCATCGACTGGGCAATCGGCTGGCCCTGAAGATCTGCACCAATAATGAGTTGCGAGGAGTCAGGCATTTTGTCACCCATGGTTAATCTTTGGCGCTGAATGGTCGATACAGATAAAGCGAGAGACCCAAAAAGTCTTGGAAAAACAGGCCGGATAATTCCTGCAGGAGCAGATGGAAATATCACACTTTTTTTGACGCAGCCATTCCGCGCGCCCCAGAAGGACGTGCATCGGATATTAAGACCATAGCGGACCCCACAAGCCATGAATAAAAATCTGCGTTTCAGCCATAAAATCCTGCTTGCCGCCGCTCTTGTCGTCATTGCCGCCTTTGCGTTGTTTACCCTCTACAACGACTACTTGCAGCGTAATGCGATTCGCGACGACCTGAACAACTACCTGCATGAAATGGGCGATGTCACTGCCAGCAACATCCAGACCTGGCTTACCGGGCGCATTGTGCTGATAGAAAGCGCCGCACAGAACATCGCCATCAACCCGGATTCAACCAGCGTCGCCAGCCTCCTGGAACAGAAGGCCCTGACGTCCTCGTTCATGGCCACGTACCTTGGCGACAGCAAGGGCGGCTTCGTCATCCGCCCCGATACCAAGATGCCCGACGGCTTCGACCCACGGGTACGCCCCTGGTACAAGGGCGCGCAGGGCAGCAACGGCTCAACCCTGACCGAACCCTACATTGACGCGGCCACCGGCCAGTTGATCATCTCCATCGCCACCCCCAGCACCAAGGCCGGCCAGAGTGTCGGCGTGGTGGGCGGCGACCTGAGCCTGCAAACCCTGGTAGACAACATCGGTGCCCTGAACTTCGGCGGCATGGGTTATGCCTTCCTGGTCAGTGCCGACGGCAAAGTGCTGGTACACCCGGACAAGAGCCTGGTGATGAAAACCCTGGCCGACGTCTATCCGAACAACACCCCCAGGATCAGCAGCGACTTCAGTGAAGTCGAGGTAAACGGCAAGACACGTATCGTCACCTTTACCCCGATCAAGGGCCTGCCCTCGGTGAACTGGTACCTCGGCCTGTCGGTGGATAAAGATAAATCCTTCGCCATGCTCAGCGAATTCCGCACCTCGGCGATCATCGCCACGATCATCGCCGTGGTCATCATCATCGCCCTGCTGGGCATGCTGATTCGCATCCTCCTGCAGCCACTGCACGTCATGACCCGCGCCATGGAAGACATCGCCGACGGTGAAGGCGACCTGACCCGCCGCCTGACCATCCAGAACCACGACGAATTCGGCGTGCTTGGCAGCGCTTTCAATCGTTTCGTGGAGCGGATTCACACCTCGATTCGCGAAGTTTCCTCGGCCACCGAGCAGGTCAATGAAGTGGCCCTGCGGGTGGTCAGCGCCTCCAATTCCTCGATGGTCAATTCCGACGAGCAGGCCAACCGGACCAACAGCGTCGCGGCCGCGATCAACGAGCTGGGGGCTGCCGCCCAGGAAATCGCCCGCAACGCCGCACAGGCCTCCAACCAGGCCAGCGATGCCCGGCACTTGGCCGAAGACGGTCAGCAAGTGGTGGAACGCAATATCAAGGCGATGAACCAGTTGTCGCAGATGATCAGCGCCTCCAGCACCAATATCGAAGCGCTTAACAGCAAGACAGTGAACATCGGGCAGATTCTGGAAGTGATCACCAGCATTTCCCAGCAAACCAACCTGCTGGCCCTCAACGCGGCGATTGAAGCCGCACGGGCCGGGGAAGCCGGGCGCGGCTTTGCGGTGGTGGCCGATGAAGTGCGCAACCTGGCGCACCGCACCCAGGAGTCGGCGCAGCAGGTGCAGAAGATGATCGAGGAGCTGCAAGTCGGCGCCCGGGATTCGGTCAGCACCATGAGCGAAAGCCAGCGGCACAGCCAGGACAGTGTGGAAATCGCCAACCTGGCGGGCGAGCGTCTGAACAGCGTGACCCAGCGTATCGGCGAAATTGACGGGATGAACCAGTCGGT